>CAYFQJ010000069.1:1554-6915 GCA_964345205.1 uncultured Actinomyces sp.
GGCTTTCACTTCCAGCCCCGGCGTTCCCACGGGAGCGACAGTGCTGAACCTAATTGCCTCACTGGGCGGGGATATCGCTTCGGGACGTTTCGAATCGGTGGGCGAACTGCAGGTCGGCCGCCTGGCCGTGACCGTTCCCGAGGTAACAGCCGATTCAGTAATGAAAGAGCTCAAACGTAACCACGTTTTCGTTCAGGAGCGCACAGCATGAGCCTGATTGCCGCGGGAGACCCCCAATGGTTCGATAACCCCGTATTTTCTAACCAACTGGTACCCGCCATTTTGGAAACACTCGGGATGGTGCTGATCCCGGCCGCCCTCACCGTGCTGCTCGGGCTGCCACTGGGATTGCTCTTGTCGTCCTCGGACAGTGGCGGTTTGCGCCCGCGTCCCGTCCTCAATCAAGTTGTGGGAACCATCGTCAATATGGTGCGTTCGTTCCCGTTCATCATTCTTATCATCGCGATTCAACCGCTAACCCGTGTGCTGGTGGGAACCAGTCTGGGGTGGCAAGCGATGATCGTGCCCCTGACCGTGGGGGCGGTACCTTTCTTTGCGCGGCTCGTCGAAACGAGTGTTTCAGCGGTCAGTGCCGGCAAAATTGAGGCCGCCCAAATGATGGGGGCATCAAACCTGCGAATCGAATGGCAGGTGCAGGTGCGTGAAGCCCTGCCACAACTAATTCAATCAGTCACCGTTCTGGGAGTCACCCTGGTGGGTTACTCCGCAATGGCCGGTGCCGTCGGTGGGGGTGGCTTGGGCCAATTAGCCATCAATTACGGTTATTACCGTAACCTCCCGGACGTCATGATTGTCATGGTGGTACTAATCGTCATCCTGGTTCAACTAATGCAAATGTTCGGTGATTGGCTCAGCCGACTCGTTGACCACCGTTAAAGAAAGTAGAAAAATTATGCGTTCTCTCCGTATAGTTGCGGCCACACTGGCCGCCGGCGCCTTAGTCCTGGCTGGCTGCTCCAGCAAAGCTGACAGTGACGTGGTGACCTTGAAGGTCGGCGCGTCCCCCAGTCCGCACGCCGAAATCCTCAACTACGTGCAAGAAAACCTGGCGACCGAAAACGGCATCAAAATTGAAGTCGTCGAATACACCGACTACGTGCAGCCCAACGAGGCCCTGAACGACGGGTCACTGGATGCTAACTTCTTCCAGACCGTTCCCTACCTCGAATCCGAATCGATCAGTCGCGGCTTCAACTTCACAGCTGGCGAGGGCGTCCACCTGGAACCACTCGCGGTTTACTCAAATAAGATCACCAGCCTCGATGAGCTTCCCGAGGGCGGAACCATCGGGATCATCTCGGACCCCAGCAACCAGGGCCGCGCCCTGGCACTGCTCGCCGAAAACGGGATCGTTGAACTGCCTGGAACCGGCGAACCCAACGTCAACAACGTGACGAAACTGAAAGACTTCAGTTTCGTCGAAGTTGAGGGCCCCGCCCTGGCGAACTCTCTGGCTGATGTTGACGCCGCCGTAATTAACGGTAACTTCGCTCAGAACGCCGACCTGGCTCCGGCCGACGGAATCGCCATCGAGTCCGTGGAAAACAACCCGGCCGTAAACGTCCTCGTCTGGGCCGACGGCTCCGATAAGGCCGAAGCGATCCGCCGCCTCGAGGAACTTCTGCACAGCTCCGAGGTGCGCGAGTTCATCAAAACCACGTGGCCCGACGGGGCAGTCATCCCCGCGTACTAACTTCACCGGTTACGCCGTCACGTAAAACTCTGTGGGTTCCCACCTTCGCGGTGGGGACCCACATTTTTGCTTGGGAGAGAGTCCTGGCAGTCGCCAGCGAAAAGTGGGTAGGCTTCCCCCATGAGCACCAGCCGGGACAAAACATCGATGAGGGGCGCCCTCGAACTGGCAGAACGCTGCGCCGAAACGGGTGATGTCCCCGTGGGGGCCCTGGTTATTGACGAGTCCGGCGCGGTAATCGGTCGCGGCTGGAACCGGCGCGAAGGCGACCACGACCCCACCGCCCACGCCGAAGTTCTGGCCCTGGGCGAAGCCGGGCGGTCCCGCCGTAACTGGAACCTGAGCGGCTGCACACTGGTGGTGACTTTAGAGCCGTGCACAATGTGCGCCGGGGCGATCGTCAACTCGCGGATCACCCGTCTGGTTTTCGGGTCCTGGGATTCGAAGGCCGGCGCGACCGGGTCAATCCGCGACGTCGTTCGAGATTCGCGACTAAACCACCAGGTCGAAGTGGTGCCGGGCGTTCTCGCCGAAGAAACCTCAACGCAGCTGAAAGAGTTTTTCCGCGGTCGCCGCCACTGAAAATCGGATCAAGATTGTGGACGGCGCCCCGTCGCCGCCACAGTCCGGGTACCGTAGTCATATGGGTGGAGTTGTTGAAGGTGTCCTAATAATCGGTTCGACCATCATCCTCGGGTGGGTGATGCAACGAATCGGCGTCCTCCCGCCCCAAGCGGCGACGGTCCTTTCTGCCTTCGTCTACTGGGCCGCCACCCCGGCCCTGCTGTTCTCAGTGATCTCTGTGCAGGACGTCGCCGAAATTTTCGGTGCACCATTCCTTGCCGCTGTCGTTTCCGGTATCGGCACGGCCGTCATCTTCGTCCTCCTGGCGTGGCCGATGCGTGTGCGCGGGGGCGACCTCGTCCTCGGTGCCATGTCGTCCTCCGTCAACAATATTGCGTACATGGGGATTCCCGTCGCAATCTATGTTCTGGGTTCGGCCCACCACGTCGTCCCGGTGATGGCGTTCCAACTGGGTTTCCTCACGCCCTTCTTCTTCGTGATGGCCGAGCTCAGCGGCAAGAGCGAACCGGTGGGCGGCGCGGCGCGGCTGCGTCAGGTCCTGCGAACCGTGTTCACCAACCCCATGGTCCTGGCGGCGCTGCTCGGCGGGGCGGTCGCGATCTCGGGCATCACGCTTCCCAGTTTCATTACCGAATTCTCGGTGTTTGTGGGGGATGCGGCGCCAGCGACCATCCTCGTGGCTTTCGGCGCCTCGCTGGTGGGACAGTCCGTCCGCCTTTCGGGGAGCCAATGGGTCGCGGTCAGCTGGGCCACCGTTGCGAAACTGCTGGTCCAACCGGCTTTGGCGGGACTGGTCGGCTGGTGGGCCGGCCTCGAGGGTGTTGCCATGGCCGGAGTGATTCTGATGGCGGCGCTGCCCACCGCCCAAAACGCCTACATCGCTTCGATGCGTGCTCGCGCCGGGCGTGAAGTGACACAGGGGACCGTCCTCCTGACGACGGCGCTGTCGCTCCCGCTCATCATCGGTTGGGTGGCGGCTTTGACCGCGGCCGGCATTTTCGTCCCCTAACTGTTCGACACTTCTGGTTTCCCTAACGCTAACTGAGGGCGACACGTGTCGCCCGGCCCATTAGCATGGTACTAATCCCAATTGAGAGGAACAATCATGTCTGATGAAAATGTCATCCGTGAGGGAGGGGCGGCCGCCGCCTGGGGTATCGGCGCTCTAGGTTTCCTACTGCTGATTCTGTCCCTCGCAATGGGCAGTATCCCCACCGGCTGGGGGCTGGTCGCCGGCTTCCTCCTGATCATCGCCGCGTTCTGGGATATTTACAGTCCCAGCACCGGGTCGATTGTTGGTGACGGCGTGGCCGCTGTCTTCACTTTTCTGGTCCCCTGGTTCGGCGGGTTCGCCGGCACTGGCGCCGCGTGGGTCGTGTGGATAATCGCGATTGTGGCCGGACTGTGCGCTGTTTGGTCGTGGGCCTCGCACCCCACTTCGTAAACCGGCTATCTAAATACCAAAGGAAAATATGACGGCTGAAGGGTTACTGGCTGCTCGCAACAAGATGTCTGAGGCAGGTGTGTCCGCGGCTGCAATCGACGTTTTCAGTCACTACTACGCTCAACTCTTGGGTGGGGACAGCGGACTGATCCTTGAGGAGACGATTGAACCGTACGTCGATCCGCCTTTCCTGAACGAGGTCGCAGTTTCTGAAGAGCAGCAGCGCGTGGCGATCGCGAAAACTGCCATCATCAAACTGAACGGCGGCCTGGGTACGTCGATGGGTTTGGACCGCGCCAAAACCCTCTTGCCGGTTCGTGATGGCCTGAACTTCTTGGACCTCATTGCCCAGCAGGTTCTGGCCGTGCGGGAACAGTACCAGGTCGAGTTGCCGCTGGTTTTCATGACGTCGTTCCGCACTGATGCGGACACCCGCGACTATTTACAGAAGTACTCTTTGCCGCAATCGGTGCCGCTGACCTTCCTGCAAAGTCAGGAACCGAAGTTGCGGGCCGACGACCTCTTCCCCGTCGAATGGCCTGATGACCCCGCGTTAGAGTGGTGCCCGCCGGGACATGGAGACCTGTACATCGCTCTGGATAATTCGGGGATCCTCGACGAACTCTTGGCTGCTGGCTTCCACTACGCGTCAGTGTCGAACGGTGACAACTTGGGCGCTGCGCCCGACCCGCGCCTGGCGGGCTGGTTCGCGTCCTCCGGCGCCCCCTATGCCGCCGAGATTTGTCGACGCACAGTGAACGACCGTAAGGGCGGGCACCTGGCGCGCCGCCGCAGCGACGGCCAACTGATTTTGCGCGACACCGCGCAAACTGCCCCCGAGGAAATGGAGTTCTTCACCGACGAGGATCGCCACCCGTTTTTCCACACCAATAATCTGTGGTTCGATCTGCGCCGCCTCCGCACACTGCTGGATGAGCGTAAAGGCGTCCTTGGCCTCCCCTTGATCCGCAACGAAAAGACCGTGGACCCGAACCGGCCCGACTCGACACCGGTGATCCAGGTCGAGTCCGCCATGGGCGCCGCAATTGAGGTGTTCCCCGGTTCGACCGCGATCTGCGTGGACCGTGACCGGTTCTTGCCGGTGAAAACCACCAACGAGTTACTGCTGCTGCGGTCCGACGTTTACCGTCTGACCGATTCGTCCTGCCTGATCCCAACTGTAAGTTCCACCCCGGAAGTCGCCCTGGCGAAGCAGTTCTACCAAACTGTCGAGCAGTTCGACGAGCGCATCCCGGTTGCCCCCTCACTGCGCCAGGCGGAATCTTTGCGGGTCCTGGGGGACTGGTTCTTCGACCCGGGCGTCATCGTCGAAGGCCAACTGACCCTGGGCGAGGACGGCGGTCGCGTCACCGCTTCGTGAGGGCGGCCGCCGGTGGGCGCTGGTTCGCGCTGGCTGGCGCCCCTGTGAAGTCAGCCGGTCCTGTAGGTGCAGGCCGCTGGCCTTTGCGTGGTGAATTTACCGCCGCGAGTTTCGGCAAATATTGCCTCTTCACTGTCGATAGGTGCTACCCGCCAAAGGTTGTCGCAGGCTTCCATGTCGCCAGCGTCGCAAGCGGCCATCTCGGCGTTAGGTGGGTCATAGCCAGGGCCGGAGGCC
>CAYFQJ010000070.1:0-6903 GCA_964345205.1 uncultured Actinomyces sp.
AACCCAGAGCGCTTCAATGGAATGCGGATGCGATCCGTGCGCGAGGCGAGTACCTCATCGATTTCATTACGCAGCGTGTCTTGGAGATTCCCGCCCAACGGAAACTTGGTAGCAACTGGAAACAGAGTGACTCATTTGATTCCCGACGCGTCATGAATGCACTGGTCGGCGAGATAATCCGGTTTGCGTCCGACCCCACTGTGACCGCAACAGTTGTCAGTAATTCTGACGTTGAATTCGAAGGAAAACTATGGAAGTTGAGCCCACTGGCTCGTGAACTGATGGAACGATCTGGGCACACTAGAAAGTCGGGTGCTTATCAAGGCGCGTTGTATTGGACCTGGAACGGTATTTTGTTGACCGACCTCTAAAGCTCTAGGCCCTACGCATAAATGCCCAGTTCAGCACGCGAATCAATTGAGCCGCCGCCACGCATGTCGACGATGCAAAACTACACTATCCCCAAGAACTGGCTCTCTCGACACGGACACCGGTGATTAGTTTAGACTCGCAGTGGGCCGCGCCACATTGGAGAAGCCAGTTGCAATTACGCAAATCATCTTTTCACGAAAATTTAGGGGAAGTTTGTGACAACAATTTCGGAGTCCGAAAGCGTTGCTGAGCTGCAAAATCAGTACGTTCCGCAAGACACCCTGATGCAGATCGCAGAGAGCCACCCGAACCTGCGCACCATGGTTCTGGAACATCCGAACTGCCACCCCTCGACGGCACGGTGGGTGCAGGGTTTGACCAACGCGAACCCTGGGACCTCACCACAGTTCGCTGCTGGCTCCGGGGCGGGGACACCTCCGCCGGTCACCTTTGCCCAAAATCAACAGTTCGTCCCGGCGCAAGCCCCCTGGGCACCGCGGCCGCAAGGCCCCCAACCCAACTGGCCGGTATTCGTCATACTAATTGCCTCGGCGGTAATGCTGGTGTCAGTCATCACACTGTTCGCCTTGAGTGCTCCAAAAGGACCCGCGGAGTTATCAGGAACACCCCTGTACGTATTCGGTCTGGTTCTCTTCGGTTTGACCGGTACATTTGCTGCCGTCGCAGCTATTTCCAAGAAAACCTGGGCCGGTCTCACTGCAAGCATTCTAGCGCTAGTGTCGTCAGCCCCTCTGGTCATTATGGGAATGCCGATGCTGCCAATCGTGTTTGCACTTACATTTTGGATTTCAATATCGTTGATCGCGCTCTGCATTGGAAGCGTGGCACTATTCATCGGCGGCATCGCTTTTCTCGTCAAACAACGGCGCCCAATGGCACCCGCCTACTACGTTCCGGTACTGGGTGCCGTTCCCGGGGTTCCCAACCCGGTCGCCACCGGTGGCCAGTTCGCCCCATACCCATACCCATACCCATACCCATACCCATACCCGTATCCAACAAATGGGCACTCAACCTACAACCAGCAACAAACCAATTCTCCTGAGTAACTTCCCATCGTCCCCATACATTAGCTGCGGCAACCGGATATCCAAAACTGA
This sequence comes from uncultured Actinomyces sp., assembly GCA_964345205.1. GTDB lineage: Bacteria > Actinomycetota > Actinomycetes > Actinomycetales > Actinomycetaceae > Scrofimicrobium. The sequence continues at coordinate 1,494 of CAYFQJ010000070.1, forward strand.
CCTAGCCTCACAGTGGCCGGCGTTTCACAGGAGAAGCCACCCACAATTGAACTAGTCAGTTCCACACAAACGTGAGGGGAATCCCGTGGTACCAATCTCAGCGTCCGAAAGCGTGGCTCACCTGGAAAATCATTACGTTCAACAAGATGTTTTATTGCAGATCGCAGGAAGCCACCCGAACTTGCGCACAATGGTTCTGGGACATCCGAACTGTCACCCATCGACGGCGCAGTAGATAAACAGCTTGCCGCAAACACAGATGCAACCTGCTTGGGAGCCAGCACCGGCAGAACCCCCAGCTATCTGGTCGATGATCGTCATTACAGTTGGTGCCGGATTAATGCTGCTTGGATACACCTCGCTATTCAAGACGGATGATGTGGCCATACTCGGGCTTTATTGGACTCTTCCGACCCTCGTATTCGCGATCACTTTTCTTCTCTGCAGGAAAAGTGGGCCGGCCTCACGGCGAGCACCCTAGCGATAATAATGAGCGTCCCTTTACTCTGGACCGCAACTGCGCTTTACCCGGTAATCGTCCTCGCCCCCATTCTGGATCACAGTTGGGATCATCGCGCTCTTCTTCGGAGCAATCACATCATTCGTGGGTGCCATTGGCTTCTTTATCACGCAGCCACGCCGGATGGCACCCGTCTACTACGTTCCGATGGCCAATGCCGTGCCCGGAGTTCCCAGCCAGGTGGCCTCCGGTGGCGCATTTGCCCCCTCCCCGCCGACCCCTCAGAGGTAACGACCAACCCCCCAGACCACTAACCTACAGCGCGCCACCCTCGGCCAAACGGATCCCCTCGGTGAAGTTATCGGCCATCTGCAGTGGTAAACGGTCCGCCAGGTGCCAAGTCTTCACGTAGTCGGACAACTTATTGTTGTTGTTATCAATCGCGATGACGTTGCGCCCCATCTGGAGGCCGATCAGCATGGCGTGCAGGCGGTCAGTGACGATCGTTTCCCCCGCACTCAAGATCTTGACACCTTTGGCCAGGCGCCCCACAGCTTGGCGGCGCCAAAACTCGGGCGATCTGCGGTACGCGAAACGTAGCAGTTCCGGAGTGGCCCCCGAATATTTGAGGCGGTGCTTCGCTCGGGCGGCTACGTTTCCGACCGGCCAGTCAATAGCGTCCTCGGGCCGGTCTGGAGCTCCCGCTTCAGCATCGCGGCGACCGAAGACCAGCACCGGCTGCGTCGCGTCAGGCGAACGTAAATTACCGAGGACGTGCACGGCGTCCGGCACACGAATCACGTTCGGCACCAGGTCGCTGAGGACACGATACGAGTTTTGATCGCGCACCCCCCACCGTGGTTCGGGGTCACGACTGGTGACGGCCGCCTGGAACTCGGTGACGTCCTCGTCATTATCGAAAACAACTGACTGTGGGAACTGAATGATCGGGGTCCCCTGCGGCAGCCCGCCCATGAGGCGCAACCGCAGCTGCTGCATCGGGGGGTAAAGGCTCCCCAAGTTGCCGCCACCTTGGAGGACAACGGCCGTTTCGCTCAACAGGTCACGACTTTGCACGGCGGGTCCCGATAAAACCTGCTCGACGCGGGTGCCCCTATGGTGCCAGTAGGCGAACTCGCCAGCGGCAATCGCGGAGTCACCAATATTCGAATAGTCGGGGAAGTCGAAGAGGCGCACCGTCCCGACGTTCCCCTGGAGTTCATCGAGGCGGTCAATGGTTTCCGCTTGTAACAATCTGATGGCTACTTGTGTCATCTCAACACCTCTTGTTGTGGAGCTCTGCTGGTGTTTTCCCAACGGCCCGTGGTGCTCGCCACGAACATCACCATGAAAAATATTGCGCCTGTCGCCGGTTGGTAAACGATGCCGTTGGCGAAGAATCCGTTCACTAGCAGCAGCAAGTACGCGAAAGGTATGGCTTGGAGCCACGCCGGATATTTGGGGAGGCGTAACTTCCAGACGCGAACCAGGATGACGATCATCATGACGGTCGCGGCGATCCCACCGAGTGCGCCGAAAACTGAGAAGAACTCGGCGAACTGGTTGTGCGTCATTGGGCCGAGCGAGGCTTTGGCGGACACCAGCGCCGTCGAGGCCATCCCGTAGCCTCCCCCAACCAGGTACACGAAGGGCGAACCGAGCGTCGGCAGGACTGCGAAGTTCTTCAACGGCAAGTCAATAAGTCGGCTGAGGGCGCTCTCATCAAACTCGGCGTCGTAACTGACGATGTCGGTGTTCTCGACCCCGAAGCTAACGAGGACCGCGTCGACCCGGTCCGATATTTCGGGCGACGTACTGTAAAGAAACAAGAAGGCCGTGACCATCACGAGGAGCCCAATGAGCACCCGCGACAGTTGACGACGATTCAGCCAGATGAGGACGGCCAACGCCAGAGCGATATTGGCAATCGCGGCCTTACTCAACGCCATCAGCGACGGAACAATCAGGATCATGATCCACGCGATTTGGCGCCGTTTCCCGAATGCCTCGGTGAGCACCAAGTAGCAGCCCACGGCGATCCCGATCGACGTCAGACTGCCGACCAGCGACGAATAGCGCTCGACACCGCCGCGGCTGGCGGCGCTGGCAAACCAGCTGATCGGTCCGGTCACTAACTGCAGCGGCAGCGTGAGGCTGGCCAAACCAAAGAAAACCACGAAACCTTTGATGTAGAGCTTCAGATCTTCCGGGCCGTCAGTGTAGGCCGCGAAGGCGAAGAACACCGGCAGGCAGTAGAGGTAACGCGTGGTCCCGTCGATCGACGCCCCCACCCCGCTGATCGCCATCGTCGTGGCCGTCCCTAACAGCGCCAAACCGATCCACGGAACAATTATTGAGCCCCGTCCGAGCGCGCGGCGCAAACCGCCGGTCGTCACCGCGTCGACCAGCGCCACGATGAAGACGACCCCGTAGGCCGCCAAATAGATCGGTCCGAGGAGGTGCCGCAGTGTGTGGAGGCTGACGACCACGAAGACGAGGAAGAACCTCCAGTGACGCGTTTTCTGGGTGAAGACTGTCACCGGCCCATGTTCCTAATGGCATCTGAGCGGTCAGGACGCCCGGCGTCTCGATCTTTCACGCCCAGCGTCGAGGCCAGGAGCAACACCGCGTGGTACCCCGCTGGGAAATAAAGCGAACGCTTCCCGTCAGCGCGGTCGAGACCTTTGAGGAGGATGCGCAACGCCGCGGGGCTCGCCGCCAGTTTCAGCGTCCTGCCGATAGCCTTATCGGCCAGACCCGTCTGTAAGCTGGGCTCCATGACCCGGTAGGTGCGGACCGTATTTGCTTCTGGCACTTTATCGAGAACTAACTGTTGCCCATGGTAGGACGCTTTATAGACTTTCGCCGCGAAAACATACACGTCCATATCGACCTCGGCGTGGACCGCGAGGGCTTCGGGTTCGTAAATATGACGCAGCCCTTCGCGGGCACTGCGGAAGCCGAACTCGACGTCCTCCCCCCCGTAAAGTCGGAAATCTTCGTCGGTGCCACCGATGCGGTGGTAGTCGTCAGCGTTGATCGAAAAAGCCATCGCAACGTAATTATTGGGTGCGAGCTCGGCTGGCGCCGGACGCCCCGAGTAGGCGTTGAAGTGGCGCGAGTTCTTGTAGCGGTAATAGTTGGAAGTTTTGATCCAGTCGCGGGGGAAAACAATCTGGCTGGAAACGACAACGCCTGGCACGCTTTGAGCGTCCTCGTGGGCCCGCACAAAATGCGGCGGGATCCGCAGGTCATCGTCAAGGAAAAGCAGAGTGGAGCCAGCGGCGTTCGCAGCCCCAACGTTCCGTTTCGTGGCGAGGACGTTCTCGGAGTAAACCAGTTTGACGTCAAGACCAGCATCGGCGTACTTGTCGACCACATGTTGGGGTGATTCACCAGCTTCGGAGTCGACCACCAGTACTTCGAGCTTTTCGGTGGTGTCCTGTCGGGTGAGGTCGCGCAGCAGGGCATCGAGCCCAGCGTGGCGGTTGTGGGTCGGAATGATTACCGAGGTGGTCACAGTTCAAACTCCCGTGGACGATCTGACTTTCGTATACATGCTACCGGAGGGACGTGAATAAAGTTCTGGCGGTGAAGGTTTTGGTACCTTCACCGCCAGAAATATTTACTTCAACTTCGGGTTAGATCAGAGTTTACCAACCCGTGCCATTGACATGGTGAACTCGTCCCAGTCTTCCTTCTCGGCGGAAGTTGATTCATCTGCCGAGTAGGGAACTGTGGCGTTATCCAACACTGTCGGGTCGTGCGGCAATGAACCGGTACCTGACTGGCCGAACGTGGAGATCAGTTGAACACCGATACCCTTCGTTTCGATTTCGGCACGTGTCACTCCGAGGGCGCTCAACGGAAGTTTGATTTCGTAGAACGTGTCCTGGTTAGTGTCGTGGTTAGTGCCAAGGAAATCGATGTACTTCGACGCGTCTTGCAGGTCGGCAGGTGTGTAACCGGCCCAACCGTTAGCGTTGATGCCCATCATCTTGGAACCGGTGAAACCACTGCCCCAGTTGTATTCGACGCCGATCTCGCGGAACAGTTCCGCATGGTCGTAGTCGAATGCGCCATTCTCATTCAGCGTGAAGACAGCGGAGTTACCAACGCCAGGCTTGGCCGAGAAGTTCGCCATGGTGTCAATACCGTTAGTGAACTTGTGCTGCAGTCCCCAAACACCTTCAGTGGTGCCGTCAATGAGTCCGTCTCCAGCGCGATCAGTAATGTCGAATGCAAGCTGGAAGGGGATGTCACCGTTGGCAGGTTTGCCATTATCACTGATCGGGTATCCCTGGGCGGGGTCAACAACGTCGGTGACGTTGGTGAGTTGCCACATCAGGTAAAGGTTCTCGTCGTCCCAAGCGGCTGACAGGGAGTACAGGTCATAGACCGGTCCTTCGTGGCTACCGCGGAAAATACGAGGATCATCATTTGCTACACCCTGGGCGATAATCATGCTCTCGTCCCATTCGTTAGCTGCGCCATCAATGGAAATGGTCTTAGACTTACCGACCTGACCGCTGGGGTTAGTAGCGTAGTACGGACCTTCAGCGTGCTTACTTTCGCCGCCTGATGTTCCGCCGCCACCGCCGCCGCCTCCAGCTTTAGAGGTGCGTCCGGTGACACTGCTGGACAGTGCTGATGTTCCAGCGGAGTTCGCAGCCTGTACCTTCACCCAGTAACTGGTGTTGGACTGCAGACCACTCAGCGCGTAGGACGTGCCGGTAACCTCAACGGTGGTACCGGTAGATGTTCCTTCTTTGCCGTACTCAACTACGTACTTGGTGGCGCCAGCAACAGCGTTCCATGACGCGGTGAGGCTATTGACAGTTGCCGATCCCACACTGAGACCGGTTGGTACTGCTGGGACCTGCGGGACAGTCCCCCCATCAGTAGTCACAGTCGCCACAGCCGAAACAGGACCCCAACCAAAACTATTAG
>CAYFQJ010000071.1:0-6804 GCA_964345205.1 uncultured Actinomyces sp.
AGAGCGTTCGACTGAAAATCGAAAGGTCACGGGATCGACGCCCGTCGGAGCCACTGAGATTCCCTCGCTAAGGCGAGGGCTTTTCTTTAGGTAAAGGGACGACAACGATGACGTCTGAGTCCGTGGTAGAGCATTTCCGGATGCCTACCAGGATTAGAATTACCGACAGAATCTCTTCGGTAACCAACGCCTTCGTTAACAGCATCATTCCCATAAGAAATCCGTCTACAGAAGACATCCTTGAAGCTCTCCAGGTTCTGGGAATGACGGAAGCCGTTCGATGCGTCTACTGCTCGGATCCCTACACTGAATGGGATCACCTTCGTCCTTTGGTCGTAAACCGGCAACCTACCGGATTCATCTCAGAGATTCAGAACCTGGTCCCCGCTTGTGGGAAGTGCAATCAGAGCAAAGGAAACAAAGATTGGGCGACATGGATGACAAGTTCCGCCCGATTATCGCCCTCGACTAGGGGGATCGAACAGATCGACGCGAAAATGGAAAAGCTCCACGCATACACCGCATGGAGGACACCCACCAAGATCGACTTCCGCACAAACATTAGTAGCGAACTGTGGGACAGACACTGGAAGAACTGCGACGAGATCGTCGCCCGGATGCAACAGGCAGAAGTAACGGCGAAAGAAATCAACGGACTACTGACCTGATGACCTGCGATTGTTACAAGTTACAGAAGTCGCTTAAAGGGTACTACTAGCACTGATAGTCTTCCCAGAACCTCTTGAACCGACATTTTTCGACAAGAGGCCCCCGGACACGTCGCCTACCTGGGACCAGAAACTCCAGTAATGGAACCAAGCACAGACGTTGATACTTCTCCCGTCCGCTAACGGTAATGGCCTCCGCTCACCCCGCGTCTAGGGTGCTGACGCGTTTCCTGCGGAAAGTTTTCCCTAGACACGGCCACTACACCCGTTTCCACTGGGGCAAGGAAGAAGCACCAAAAAGAAACCCCAACTAGATGAAGATGAAGCCTACAGAAACCGGGCGACACACAGAATGGGTACCCCGCGCTCCGGATCAAGGCTAGACACGGGCCTGCACTCCACGGCTCCAGTTCCCGGCCTTCACTAGGCTTCGCACGTTCCGGCCTCCCACTACCGCCGCTCCGCTGGCGCCTTTGCCTACCGTGCCCCTGCGACGCGACCCATCCAAAAGCGGGCCACACCCTCACAGCCGACTGAGAACGCCCCGTCACAATACGCCTGACCTGCGCGAATCGGCAGGTACTATAGTCACAATTTTCCCGCTTTGCAGGGGGGTAAGATGGAGTTACAGAACTTACTTCTCCCCGCAAGGGGAATTTTTCATGTCCCGAAAGGTACTCGTTGAGTCCCATCCTCACCCACCTGCGTGGCCTGTTTCCCCGCGCTTCCGACGTTAAGCAAGTCCGTAAATCTTGGCGTTCCGACCTGACGGCAGGAATCACGGTCGGTGTCGTCGCGCTCCCACTGGCTCTGGCCTTCGGCGTTTCTTCTGGCGTGGGGGCCGCCGCCGGACTAATCACAGCGATTGTCGCAGGACTGGTGGCCGCCATCTTCGGCGGTTCACGCGTGCAAATCTCGGGCCCGACCGGCGCCATGGTCGTCATCATCGCCCCCCTCGTCGCCACACACGGCATAGCCGTCCTCCCACTGCTCTCGGTCCTCGCGGGGACCATCGTCGTCATCGGCGGAGTTCTAGGACTAGGTCGAGCGATCTCGCTAATTCCCTGGCCGGTGATTGAGGGCTTCACCCTGGGAATTGCGATCACAATTTTCATGCAGCAGGTTCCCGCCGCTTTCGGCGTCGAACCAATCCCGGGAATCAACAGTCTGCAAGCCGCATTCATCTCGGCGTTCTCGGCGAACTGGCCCGATGCCGCCCTCACCCTGGGCCTGACCGCGGCCGCAGTTGTCTTCATCATCCTTTTCGACAAGTTCGCGCCGAAAATTCCCGGCTCCCTAGTCGTAGTGGTCCTGGCGACACTTGCCCTGTGGCTGACGAAATGGGACGTTGCCCTCATTGGTGAGATCCCGTCCTCGCTCCCAGCACCGGTGATTCCCGAAGCGAATATGAACCTCGTGACGACACTGCTGCCCGGTGCGCTGGCGATCGCGCTGCTGGCCGGTGTCGAATCTTTGTTGTCGGCACGGATCGCGGCGGGGATGATGGAGGGCGGAAGTTACGAACCTGACCGTGAACTGTTCGGGCAGGGACTCGCCTCAATCGCTTCCGGGCTCTTTGGGGGAATGCCAGCTACGGGAGCCATCGCCCGCACCGCGGTGAACGTCCGCAGTGGTGGCCGTTCTCGCCTGGCGTCAATTGTTCACGCCCTGGTGCTGATCGTTGTGGTTTACGCCCTCTCCGGTTTGGTTTCCTTCATTCCCCTGTTCGCTCTGTCGGCGGTGCTGATGGTGACAACATTCAGGATGGTAACGGGCAAAACTATTCGGCAAATCATGCGGTCAACCCGATCGGACGCACTCGTTTTCATTCTGACTGCGACCATCACTGTCGGTTTAGACCTGATTTGGGCCATCGTCGTCGGCGTTGTCGTCGCGGGGATCCTGGTGTTGCGTCACTTCGCGAACCAGTCCGGCGTGTACCGCGAATATCCGATCACGGACCCCCGAATCGCTGTTTTCCGTTTAGACGGCTCCATGTTCTTCGGGGTTTCCGACCGGATCGAAACCGAGCTGTCCCGACTTCAGGGTGTGGACGTCATCATTTTGCGGCTGTCCCGAATCGGCGTTATGGACGCAACGGGCGCGAAAGCCCTGTCGGACTTAGCAGCGAACCTGACTCGGCGTGGCAAACTTGTCATCATTAAGGGACTGCCCGAGCAGTACCGAATCCTGGTGACGCGTATGGGACTGTTTGGTTTGGACCGCGGGTCGGCCCTCATGGTCGACAATATGGAGGACGCCCTCTTTATCGCCCAACATCCGGAAGCTCATGAGCTGCTTTTGAAAGATATTTCGCGGGAGGGCGCCGGTTCCGTCAAGGTGAGTCTGCGAGTTGAGGCGGTGCTGCGGGGCGCCGGTGGCGAAAGTTTCACTGCCGAAACGGCCGAGGCCGCCGAGCCTGCTGACACTGCTGAGCCTGCTCGCAGCGACGATTCGGACCCCCAGTAGCCGCACTCGAGGCGCCAGCTTTTCAAGGCGTGGGTAAAGTCTCAGCTGTTTCGAGCCAGCCGATTTTGCAGAACCACCCCAAATGAGGCACCCTAGAAGCAGGTCAATGACCACACGGATTTCGGTCCGTTAGTTATTTGGCCCCGTAGCGCAGTTGGTTAGCGCGCCGCCCTGTCACGGCGGAGGTCGCGGGTTCGAGTCCCGTCGGGGTCGCCATACCGGTTTAGATCCGATCCAGGACTTTCAGCCCCAACTTTCAGGCCCCGCTCTTGGCCTTTACCTGCTGCAAATCGTAGTCACACATTGTTTGCACTACTTGCGCAAAATCTAGTGCGGGAGCCCAACCTAAACGTTCACGGATTTTCGCGGCGTCGCCCACCAGCAAAGCCGGGTCGGCGGGCCGGAAGAACTCCGGATCGATCCTGACGTGATCCTGCCACTGCGAGATGCCCACAGCCGCGAAAGCGGTGGCGACGAAGTCCTCGACGGTGTGACCGATGCCGGTGGCGACAACGTACTCGGTGCCCAAATCCCCAGCCGCCAGTTCCTGGGCGGCCTTTTGCATCGCGACGACGTAGTCGGGCGCCCACCCCCAGTCACGCACTGCGTCCAGGTTGCCCAGGGAGACAGTGCCACCGCCCTCGACGGCGATCCGCGCGGCGGCTGTGGTGATTTTACGGGTGACGAAAGTGGGGGGACGCAGAGTCGATTCGTGTGCGTAAAGAATCAGCGACGTGATTGGCAGCCCTTTGGCGCGGTAGGAGGCCGCGAGGTTCTGGGCGTAGGCCTTCGCCGCGCCGTAGGGCGAAACCGGGGCCAGCGGGGTGTCCTCGGTTTGGGGGGAGTGTGTGGGTGAACCAAAAACTTCGGCACTGGACGCTTGGATTACGGCGACCGGCGACCCTGTTTCTTCTTGGAGTCGCCAGGCAGCCTCAAAAACTTCCACCGCCCCCTGGCCGCTGATCCGCCCGGTCAGCGCCGGCTGTTCCCACGAATATCCGACTGAACTGATTCCACCCAGGTTGTAAATCACCTGCGGAGCCACAGAGTGAATCAGTTCTGAGACCCCTTCTGGGTTCCCCAAATCTCCTTCGTGGAGGGCGACCCCTTCGGGCAGGTTCGACGCGGAATGGCCCGGCTGGACCATCCCGTGCACTTCTTGACCGTCGGCAATCAGGTTCCGCGCCAGCAGGGTTCCGTCTTGACCGCCGACACCGGTGATGAACGCCCGTGTCATGGTTTAGCTCAGCTTGGCTCGCTGACGTTCCAAGTCAGCGTCAACCATCATTTTCACTAAATCTTCAAAGGTAACTGTGGGTTCCCAGCCCAACTGTTCCTTCGCTTTCGTGGCGTCACCCATCAGCAGTTCGACCTCGGCTGGGCGCATGAAACGGGGATCTTGCAGTACATGCTTTTGCCAGTCTTCGATCCCGACGTGGTTGAAGGCGGCCTCAACGAACTCTCGTACCGAGTGGGTTTCCCCGGTGGCGACAACGTATTCACTGCCTTCGGGCTGCTGCAGCATCCGCCACATTGCGTCCACGTAGTCCCCCGCGAAACCCCAGTCTCGTTTCGAATCGAGGTTACCTAGAGTGACCGTTTCCTGGAGGCCAAGAGCGATCCTGGCCACGGCCATGGAGATTTTTCGCGTCACGAACTCTTCGCCGCGCAATGGCGATTCGTGGTTGAAGAGGATGCCGCTCGATGCGTGCAAGCCGTATGACTCGCGGTAGTTAATGGTCATGTAGTGACCAAATGTTTTCGACACGCCATACGGGGAACGCGGCCACAGCAACGTGGTTTCCCGCTGGGGGACCTCTTGCACTTTGCCGAACATTTCCGAGGTCGAGGCCTGGTAGAAACGAACCTTCTCGACGTCGTCACCAGCCCACAGTCGGATCGCTTCCAGCAGGTTCAGCACGCCCATTCCGGTCGTATCGGCGGTAACAATCGGGTTGTCCCACGAGTACGCCACGAAAGAGATGGCACCGAGGTTGTAGACCTCATCCGGGTTGGCCACATTCAAAGCGCGGATCAAACCGGGCAGATCCGTCAGGTCACCCTCAATTAGTTTCACATCTGGCAGTAGCTCTTGAACTATCGGGAGCTTCGGGTTGTTCTGACCCCGTATCAGCCCGTAGACCTCATACCCCTTATCCAGAAGGAGTTGAGACAGGTAAAGACCATCTTGACCGGTCACACCGGTCACCAATGCTGTGGGCATCAAACCTCGATCGTATTATTTGGGGAGACTTACTTCTGATTCTAACAAGTTATCTCTATTTGGAAGCCGCGTACACTTCCAGTATTTGGTCCACAACCTGTGGCGCGGCGAACCTTTCGACGTGTTCTTGTTGCCACTGGTGAACCTGGGTCGCGAACTCTTCATCCGTCAGTGCTTGGAGCAGGCGTTGCGCGAACTCGGCGGTGTCCGACGGGTCGACAATCGCGTCCTCGTAATCGGCAAAGGTCGAACGGTACCCCGGATTGTCTCCGGCCAGGACGACCCGCGCACCAGCAGCGCACGCTTCGATGAGAACAATCCCGAAGCTTTCCCCACCCGTGGAGGGGAATGCCACAACATCGGCACTGGCTAACAGGGGTGCTTTCTCATCCTCGTCAATGAAACCGAGGAACGAGGTGGGTGTGCGCAGGTCGGCTGCCTTCTCTTCTAACTGTGCTCGGAGCGGACCGTCCCCAGCAATCACCAGTTCCACATCCGCGGCATCGGGGAATCCCGGTAGAGCTTCGGCGGCGGCCATGGCGTCAAGTAGCAGCCCGCAACCTTTTCTGTCGACCAGTCGGCCCAGGAACAGGATCCGTTTCTTCGGGCCGCGTTCAACTTTAGCTGCGACCTCTTTGAATTCGGCTAACTCAACTGGGCTGGGAATAATCTGAGTTCCAACTCCGTATGAGTTTTGAGCCAGCTCCTGTGCGACGGGCGAGAGGGCGATATGTGAATCGATTCGTTTCAACGAAGATTTCGTCAACCACCCGAGGGCACGATTCCCAAGTTCGGCAACTTTTGAACCGGGGGCAATCAGGAACGTGGACACCAGCCGAGTTGTCTGCGGGGCCAGTTTGATAATTCGTCCGGCCAGGAATGGTGAATATGGGGCTTGAATGTGCAGGACATCAAAGTTCTCTTTATTGAGAAGTTTCGAGATGCGTTTCTTGTTGGCGAGGGCGGGGATTCGCATGAAGTTACCGTTGAACTTCACCTTCATGTTCTTCGAGAGGCTGTGCACGTTGAGGATGTCCCGCCGCGTTGTTTCGCCAACTAAATAGTGAACCTCGTGACCGCGAGCAGTCAGTTCACGTCCCAACATTAGGATGTACTGCTGAACTCCGTCAGGCAAATCCAACGAATCATCGAAGACGAAGCCAATTTTCACTGTTTTATTCCACTCCTCGGCAACCAGTCCACTCGTAAGTATAGACAAGGGAAACCAACTACAGGCCCAATTTTGTAGTTGCCAGCTCCGTGCCGTAAGCTGACCGAGCTTGTTGGTTTCATCAGGCGCGCGGGCCCCAGCTTTTCGGGACCTAGGACACTCGACTGTCGCCGCAGAATTCGCGGCAGAGGTCGCGGGTCCAAGACCCTCCGGGGGTGCCAAGCTGATCGAAACTGATTGCGGCTCTGTAGCTCAGTTGGTAGAGCGTTCGA
>CAYFQJ010000072.1:0-6748 GCA_964345205.1 uncultured Actinomyces sp.
CTGAGATTCAACTGATTCAACTGATTCGACTGGGCGGGGCTTCGTCCACGAGATCTGTGCGTCTGTCCCACCCAAGTATGAAGTTACTGGCCGATGAGGTCGGTGACCGGGAGATAAATGTCGGAACGCCAGCCGCTTGAACAGCCTGAAGCTGTCAGCGCCGAAAATACCGCCGACAGTGAATGGACAGGGTTTCACCCCGATCGACGTTTCTGGGTCATCTATATTTGCCTGCTTGGCGTCATGTTCCTTTCCGCCCTCGACCAGACCATCGTCGGAACAGCGATGCCCACAATTGTGGGGGACCTTGGCGGGGTCGAATACATGGCGTGGGCGATCACGGCCTACACGCTGGCGATCACGATTGCGATGCCCATCTACGGCAAGGTCGGGGACGAGGTCGGTCGCAAGCCAACATTCCTTGTGGCCATCGCCCTCTTCCTTCTGGGGTCGGCGCTGACCGGTTTTGCGCAGTCAATGGAAACTTTCATCCTGTTCCGCTTCATTCAGGGACTTGGTGGGGGCGGCCTGATCATTTCCTCGCAGGCCATCACTGCGGATATTTTGCCCGCCCGGGTCCGCAGCGCCTATATGGCGCCGATGGGAGCGATGTTTGGGGTCGCGTCAGTTCTGGGTCCCCTGATCGGGGGCTGGCTCACCGACTCGATTTCGTGGCACTGGGTTTTCTGGATCAACCTGCCGCTGGGCCTGCTGGCGTGGGTCGCCATCGCTTTGCTGATGAAGCTGCCGCGCACCGGTTCGCGTTCCAAGATTGACTGGGCTGGCCTCACCCTGTTGAATATCGGCGCGGTCGTCATAGTTCTTGCCGCCACTTGGGGTGGAAACCAGTACGAGTGGGGATCCTGGCAAATTATCAGCCTGATAGTTGTTGGGGTTTTGGCCTGGGGGATACTGCCAATTGTCGAACACCGGGTCGAGAACCCGATTGTTCCGATCCAGCTTTTCGCTAACCGCACTTTCGTGGTGACAACCCTGGTGGGGATGCTCGCCATGGGGTCGCTCTTCGGGGTGATGGGGTACCTGCCGACCTACCTGCAAATGGCCTATGGGGTTTCGGCGACCATGTCGGGTCTGCTGATGATTCCCATGACCATCGGGATGCTGGGCGGGTCGATGTTCTCGGGCGGGATGGTTGCCAAAACCGGGCACTATCGCGTCTACCCGCTGATCGGGCCAATCATCGCTGCTGGCGGGATGCTGGCGATGGCGACAATGAATATTGAAACCCCGCTGTGGCTGGTTTCGACCTACACGTTCCTGCTCGGTTTAGGTATGGGACTCTTCTTCCAGCTGCTGGTCTTACTGGTCCAAGACGCTGTACCCATGCGAATCGTGGGCACCACGACGTCGTTGAACAACTTCTTCCGCGAAATTGGGCTGACCCTCGGATCGTCACTGATCGGAGTGGCCTTCACCAGTCGGCTCGCCAATCAGGTCAATCAGTTCTTTGCGCAAATAGCCAATTCTGACAACAAGGAACTGGCCGCCCAATTAGAGTCTTTGCAGGAGGCCGGCTTGAGTGTCAACACTCTGACCCCCGCTGCGGTCAGAGAACTGCCCGCCGCGATACATGACGGGATCGTCAACTCTTATGTTGATGCTCTTGTCCCCATTTTCGCGGTCATGGCACCGATCATGGCATCCGCGGCAATCATTTCAATTTTCTTGCCCAACCGTCCTTTGGGAACAAAATCAGGTTTGGAGCAGATGGAGGAGGAATTGGCAGCCGAAGCGTAACCAAGCGTTTCGCTGCCGCACCTAATGAGTACTTTGACGCGCCTCCACCGCACCCTTTACAACGCCCTCAGCCGGGACTCTACCGCCGGGATACTGCTGCTCATCGCCGCTGTCGCCGGATTCGTCCTCGCGAACTCGGCGGCCGCACCCGCTTACGAACAGCTCGCGGAAACCACCATCGGCCCCAAGTCGTGGCACCTGCAACTGACAGTGGCCCAATGGGCATCCGACGGTCTGCTGGCACTGTTCTTCTTCACCATCGGACTGGAACTCAAGTACGAAATTGTTGCCGGAAGTCTGCGCAATATTCGACAGGCAGCCGTCCCGGTCATCGCGGCCCTTGGCGGAGTGGTCGTCCCGGCCCTTGTCTACCTGCTGGTAGTTAACGCCGGGGGTGAAGCGTCAGCCTCACGCGGTTGGGCAGTTCCCACCGCCACAGATATTGCTTTCGCCCTCGCCGTCCTCGCGATCTTCGGTAAAGGTTTGCCGCGGGCCCTCCGCATCTTCATGTTGACACTTGCCGTCGTTGACGACCTGGTCGGTATCAGCGTGATCGCGCTGGTCTATTCCGGTTCAATCCACTTTGGCGCCCTCGCCGGTTCGCTCCTGATGGTGGTGCTTTTCGGGGTGGTGTCGCGGATGCGGCGTCCCTGGTGGGGGCTGTTGCCGCTGCTTTTCGTGGCCGCGTGGGTATTCATGCACTGGTCGGGCGTTCATGCCACCATTTCGGGTGTGCTGCTGGGACTGGTGGTTCCGGCTCGGCAAAAAGCCGATGAGCCCAAACCGCGCACACACAGTTTCGAGTACGGAGTGCGGGTCCTTTCGGCCGGTATCGCCGTCCCCGTTTTCGCGTTCTTCGCGGCGGGAGTTCGCATCGTGGGTGTCGGTGGGGATCTGAACCTGCCGGTGCTCTTCGGTGTGGTCGCGGCCCTTCTCATCGGTAAAGCTGTGGGGGTCATGGGGAGCGCCGCCCTCGTCGTTCGTTTCACGCCGCTGCGTTTACCGGCGAACCTGGATATGCGGGACCTGTTGCCCGTCGGGGTGCTCACGGGAATTGGTTTCACCGTGTCGCTGCTGGTCGCTGTCTTGGCTTTCACCGACGCCCCGCATCAGGAATCGGCGCGGCTGGGGATCCTCATCGGCTCGCTGCTGGCCGGAATTATTGGCGCGATCCTGCTGCGTCTTGAGGCACGCCGCCACGCGAAAAAGGGCGGTGCCGTTGAGGCATAAAGCGGACGCTTGCCGCCCGAAAAGACGACCGCGCCGGCCCGAAGGGCAGCTCAGTTCTGCTCTGGGCGCTGTTTGTGGGAAACTGAACTCATGCTGCTGAGTGATCGTGAAATTCGGGCTGGATTGGACTCCGGCCGTATCCAACTGGACCCCCTGAATCGCAACCTGGTGCAACCGGCATCGATTGATGTGCGTCTGGACCGTTACTTTCGGCTCTTCGACAATCACCGGTACGCGGTAATCGACCCGGCAGTGGAACAGCCCGGCCTCACCCGATTGCACACCGCGGAAATGGGTGAACCTTTCGTTCTGCACCCCGGCGAGTTCATTCTTGGTTCGACCTACGAACAGGTGACGCTCGGCGATGATATCGCAGCCCGACTTGAAGGCAAATCGTCACTGGGACGCCTGGGACTTCTCACCCACTCCACGGCCGGTTTCATCGACCCCGGTTTCAGTGGTCACGTCACTTTGGAACTTTCCAATACCGCCACCATGCCGATCCGGCTTTACCCCGGAATGCGTGTCGGGCAACTGTGCTTCTTCGACCTGTCGTCACCGGCCGAATCTCCCTACGGTTCCTCGGGGATCGGTTCGCACTACCAGGGCCAACGCGGCCCCACCCCGTCCCGCTCCTACGTGCGTTTCGAATTGACACAAATTTTCGACCATGAATGAGGACGACCGACCAGGCGAAGCTCCGGAGAGTTCGGCAGCAGACACACCAGCTGAGGTGACACCCAGTTGGGCGCCTAAAATTGTCACTTTCACCGGGGTTGCCCCACCGGTGGAACCTGAAGTGAGCGAACCCACGACGGAAGAACGTCCCGTTGAGCGGCAGACCGCGCTGCGCACTTTTGTCCCCGCGGAGGAAACGAAAACTCCGGTCGAGGGCGTCAAACGGCGGTCGGTGCGTGGCCTCCTGGCCGGTCAGGATGACCCCACGTCGGCGCTGACCGAGGCGACGCTGCTGCCCTTCCTGGATGAACCGGGAACCACCAGCACTTTCCGTGTGGGAGCCACCGGGGAACTGGTGCTCGACACGTCCGCTTCGATCCCCATGGCCGTGGACCGCGACGCCACACTGGGGGTCCTTCCCCTCGAGCTCGCGACCGCGTACCACCTGCTCGCCCTCCCCACGGACGCCGGTGCCGATGAAGTTGAAGCCCTCGCTGTTTCCATTTGGGACGAGGCCGGTTGGCAGCTCCCCGGGGTTCTCTACCTCACCCAGAAGGTGACGTTAGAAGGCCCGTGGGAAATTACCGCCGAGACGCGCGACTCTTTGGGGCTGGGCGAAGAGTTCGCTGCGGTGTTCCTGTTACGAGCCCCCGCAGTCCGCGGGGAACCACCAGATCCCGAACTATTGCGCATCGACGAGTGGGCCCAGGCGTTTCCTGACGGGATGCCTCTGGGCGCCGAGTTCGAAACCCTTTTAGCTCTGCGCCGTATCGGCCGCCGACTCGGTGGACAATTGCGCCTGGCCGGGTCCGGACAGATCATCACCGCCGACCCTTTGTCCGCCGTGGACCTGCACGTCTTCGGGGATGAGCTGCTTACGGTTGACACTGTCGGCGCGGCACTTCACGAACAGTTACCAGGTGCCGTCAAACTGGCTGGCCCCGAACCGGAGCCGGGTGCCCCCTACGCCCTCATTGTTCGCGCCACCGAAAAATCAACGTTCCTGGTCGGGGTCAGTCCCACAGCGGTCCGACCGCGGGTCCTGCGTTGGGAATCCTGGGTCGATGCGCCACTGTTCACCTACGAACTTCGGTGGATCGAAGCAGACAGTTTCGTTTTGGCCGGCGGGATACTGAGCCGCACCGGCCGCGCCGAACGCAACCGGGTCAGCCTCAAAATGGTTCAGGCTGCCGCCACCATCGCGGGACTGCTGCCGCACTCAGCGGTCATTGATCAGGATGATTTCCTGCTTGACCTCGACGTACCCCCTCCAACACCAGAAGAGCAACGTCCTTAATTTCGGGAGCGGTCTCTCCCGTCACCGATCCGGTCGCCGTGTCCAACATCTGCGTACAGAACGGACATGCCGTCGCGACAGTTTCGGCACCGGTACCCATCGCTTCCTCTAAACGGTTATCCGCAATCCGCGTCCCGCGGTCCTCTTCCATCCACGCCCTGGCCCCACCGGCCCCACAGCAGAACGCGTTTTCGCGGTTACGCGGCATCTCTTTCATCTCTGCCCCCGGTATCGACCCGAGCAGGTCACGAGGCGCTTCGAAGACACGGTTGTGACGACCCAGGAAACACGGGTCGTGGTACGTAATTTTCTGGGTGTTCTCGGCGGCGGGAGGAACCGGCGTGAGGGCGCCCTCACGGACCAGGCGATTCAAAATCTGCGTGTGGTGAATTACCTCGAAGTTCCCGCCCAACTGTGGGAACTCGTTCCCAATGGTGTTGAAACAGTGGGCACACGTCACGATGATGCGCTGGGCTTGGCTCTCTTGCAGAGTTTCGATCGCGGACTGCGCCAACATTTGGTACAGAACTTCGTTCCCGGCCCGACGCGCCGGGTCACCGGTGCAGGACTCTTCGGAACCGAGAACCGCGAAGCTCACCCCGGCCGTGTGGAGCAGTTCCGCCACGGCTGCCGAAGTTCGTTTGGCGCGATCATCGTAGGCACCCGCGCACCCCACCCAGAACAGGTAGTCCACCGCTGAGGCGTCCTCAACATCCAGGCCGACAACCGGGACGGGGAAGGGCAGATCTTTCGCCCACTCCAAACGTTTCCGCGCGGGCTGACCGTAGGGGTTGCCGCGGGTCTCCATGCTGCGGAAAGGACGCGCCAGTTCGCGGGGGAACGCCGATTCCATCAGCACCTGGAAACGTCGCAGGTTCCCAATCCGGTCCACGTGTTCGATGTCGACCGGGCACTGTTCCACACAAGCCCCGCACTGCGTGCAGTCCCACAGCAGGTCAGCCTAGAGGACGCCCGGGCCCAGTTCCGATTCGCCGACGGCCACGCCCTCCGGACCGGTAATTTTGGCGGCCCACAGCGCCCCTAAAACGTCGGAGCTATCTGCCTGCAGAGACACCCCTGACTCGATGATCGTGGGGGCACCGTCGGGGCCGTCGACCTCGGTAATCTGCACCTGCGACGCGGAAACCGCATTGTCACGCAGCGCCAAAGTCATCAGTTTCGGGCTGAGCGGTTTGCCGGTGTTCCACGCGGGACACACGTCTTGGCAGCGACCACATTCGGTGCAGCTCAGAACGTCGAGGCGGTCCTTCCACGTCAGGTCGTTGGTCGAACCGAGCCCGAGGGTGACCTCAAGGTCCTCGTCCTCCAGAACCTCATCCAGGTTGGGGGTGGGGACGCCCTCGACGAGGACGGGGATCAGCGGCCCCAGAGCCTTACGGCCATTCGCGTTGCGGTCAAAGAACAGGTTGAAAGGAGCCAGGAAACGGTGCCAGGAAACGCCCATCCCGATCTGCAGCCCGACGACAATCATCCACAGCATCGAAACGAAAATCTTGGTGGCCGCAACTATCACCGTCGCATTCGCCACCGCAGAAGCACCGGCGAGGGCGAACCAGCTGCCCAACCACGCGGTTGTGGGGAACTGCCAGGGCGTCGCCAAGAACTGTTCTGAGGGCGTCAAAGAAGCCAGCGCCCAGTCCAAACCGTGCAGGATGATGACGCAGGCGCACACCAGGAAAATGATCCACTCGACAAAGCGGGCCTGCCAGTTGGTTGAACCGAAGAAACGGGACTGACGCGGATTGTCACGGTAACGCCACCGCA
>CAYFQJ010000073.1:0-6713 GCA_964345205.1 uncultured Actinomyces sp.
GACCTCGCGCGAATTCCCCGCACCTGGTCCGAACCGTTCATGGGCGCCACCGGCCTGTGAGTGCGGCTCAGTTCGAGGCGGCTGACTGGAAATATTTCTTGTCGATTCGACGCGACACGACCGTCACCGCAACGATGAGCCCGATCCCACCGAGGACGCCGCCGGGACCCGACGGCCACCATAGTGTCGCCCCCGGCCAGCTGACAAAAGTGCGGGCAACAGCAGCAGTCCACTGAGCAAAAGGGGCGGCCCACTGGCACAGAAGGCTCGCCAGTTGGGGGGCCCAACCCGCGGTGGAGGCAGCCAAGAGACCGAGAACCGTAATTGGGGCGACAGCTGGGGCCACCAGAACATTGGCCAATAGTCCATACAGCGGCACCCACGGATTGATGAGGACCGTCACCGGGAGCACCCAGAGTTGGGCTGCCAAAGTAACCGCCAGGGCTGAACCAAGCCACTTCGCGGCGCGGCGCCAGGTTCGGCCACAGAGCCCAGTTCGGGAATCTTCCGGCGCCGCGCACAGATACTGCACCCAGCCCAGCCACATTCTGCCGGTGGTGAGGATCCCCCACGTGGCTAAGGCCGAGAGGGTGAACCCAAAGCTAACGGCGAGCCAGGGGCGCAGCAGCACCAAAACCATGACGACTGCACTCAGGGAGGAGATTCCGGTCGCGCCGCGGCGGCTGAAAAGTCCACCCGCAACTATCAGGGCCGTACCCGCCGCTCGCAGCACTGAGGGTTCGGGGCCGACAACAAGGACGAGTGTCCCCACAAATAGCAACATCGCCGCAGGTCGAATGTATCTTCCTCCCGGCAGCACCAGCATCAGCAGCGCCAGGACGATTGCCATGTGTGAACCGGATACGGCCGTCAGGTGCGTCAATGAGGTAATGATCATCGCCTCCCGCAGGTCCGGCGGAACTAGCCGGTCGTCACCAACTGACATCCCGGCGATGAGGCCGCGTCCCTCAAGCGGTATCCCGGCGCTCACCATCATGAGCTGCATCTGGGTTCGGTTCGAAAACTTCATCCAGGCGGTGGTCTGATCGGCAGGCACCATGGAGGTGACAGACACAGTGCCGATACTGGGTGGCGCCGCAGCGAACTGTCGGTCAATTTTCCCCGTGATGTCAAAAGTGTCCCCGCGCGAACCGGACAGCAGTTGGGACCCTGTCAACAGCACTTCCACACTGCTGCTCTGGGGTTCTTGCCCGACCGCCAAGGAAACCGTTTCGACTTTAGCTTTAGCACTGGCAGACTCCGAACCCCACGGGGAACGAATGGGGCGGGGCTGACGCAAAAGTTTGACCCGCATCCGCACAGTGGACTGGTCGGCAATCTCGGTGGCCGGATCCGCGCGGTAGCGGTAATCCGCTGCGGTACCGACGAAGTATCCCGCCAGCAGGGCTCCGATGAGGACGGCCGCAACACCCGGTGGCAGCAGCGTGCCCTGAAATCCTGGCGTGGGCGCAACTGTTGCCACCAGCGTGAAGATCGCCATTATGCCGACTAGCAGGTAGGACCACCGCGGCCAGCCCACCGCGACGGCCGTAGCGAACCAGATTGCCGCCGCGGCAGGTACCAGGCGATAGTCGGCCCGTCTGTGGGCGACTAACACAGCTTGTCGACGGCAGCCTGGTAGATGACCGGCCCGATCCCACTAACGTTGAGCAGATCCTCGGCACTGGTGAAGTTCCCCTGCTTATCCCGGTGATCAACGATTCGTTGAGCTAACTTTGGTCCGATGCCATCTATCATTTCCCACTGCGAAGCTCCGCTGAGGTTGATATCAACACAGTCGGCCCGCCCCTCCCCCGACGTCCCGGGCTCCGAGGCGTCCGCACGGTCCACGGCATTTTCGACCTCCTCGACTGTCAGTACTTTCAGGTGCTCGCCATCCACAACTACCCGAGCCAAGTTGAGGTCGTCGATGGCGGCATTCTCCGTTAGGCCGCCAGCGGCCTCTATTGCATCGGCAACCCGCGATCCGGGCGCGAGCCCATAAACTCCGCCATTGTGGACCTCACCGGTCACATAAACAACCAGTTCGCGGGCGGATCCGAAGCCGCGGGCCTCACCTGCCGACGGTTCGGTGGTCGACTCACCTTCCAACGACTGTTGGTTTGCGGCCGTTTCCTCGGTTGCGCCAGTGGCCCTGAACGTGCTTCCGACACCAACCACTGCGAGAATGGCGATGACCGCCAACAGGGCTGTTGCCGCAGATTTTCCCAGTCGCCACCGCAGTTTCCGCGCGTAGGCCAAGTGGTTTTCATAGGTGTCTTCTTCCATAGTTGCAGGTTAGGAACGCCGGAGCTTCACCTGGGCGGCAGGCGGCCTTCAATGTGGATAACCCCCCGAAGGTCCCTCGTGGATAGCCAGGGCGCGAAACCATCTGCCATTTACTGCCCATACCGGGCACAATAGGGAATGTGCACGAAGTTCACGACGTGAACGAAACAAACGCAATGAAGGGACACCCAACTGTGCGAATCGGATTCGTCGGCTCGGGAGCGATGGCCTCAGCGATCGCCCGCGGCATTCACGCAAATGCCCCCACCGGCAGCTCAATCGTCCTTTACGACCGTTACCCCCAAGCTGCCCAAGCAGTTGCCGACAGTGTCGGCGGCACCGTAGCCGCTGATTTGGCGCAGGTTGTGGCGCAATCCGATCTGGTGGTCCTCGCGGTCAAACCCCACATCCAAAAGGAAGTGTTGGCACAGTTGGCGCCGCTACTATCTGCCGACGGCCCGGCGCTGATTTCGATCGCTGCCGGTCGTTCCATTGCCGCGATCGAGGACGACCTGGCCGAGGCGGGCGCACAATCGGTGCCCCCAATTGTCCGAGTGATGCCCAACGTCGCCGCACAGGTTGGACAGAGCGCATCGGCCGTCGCCTATTCCCCTGGAACCCCGCAAGCAGTGCGCGAGGGCGTGGCACAGGTTTTCGACGCGGTCGGCACCTGCCTCGAACTGAATGAGGACGACTTCGCGACGTTCACCGCCATGGCTTCGTCCTCCCCCGCCTGGTTTTTCGAAATCGCCGAGTCCCTGTCTCGCGGGGGAGTGAAACACGGACTCACTAAAGCTGACGCACTCGCTGCTGTCACTCAGGCAATGCTGGGTTCGGCACTGCTGCTCCAGCAGGGCGCCCAAGACGGCAAATCGCCCTCGCAACTGGTCGACCAGGTCAGTTCGCCCGGGGGAACAACCATCGCGGGACTTTTAGCCGCGCAGGACGCCGGTTTACAGTCCGCCCTCATCCAAGCAGTAGACGCGACGGTCGAACGGTTCAACCAGCTCGATGGCTGATCTCTTGGAGCCGCGCATTTGGTTCAACCGGTTCCATTCAGTAGCGTTGTGTACGGACTATCTTCAATGGTTAGGAAATGGTTAATGACTGAGTTTCGCTCAACGAATCCCCAATCGCTCCCCGCACCGGTTGTGCCTGAACGGCCCACCGCCGACGGTCTAGAGACCAAGTGGGGCCAAATTTGGAAAGAGCAGCAAACCTACAGTTTCGATCGGGACACGACCCGCGAACAGGTTTACTCGATCGATACGCCACCACCAACCGTTTCGGGGTCCCTCCACGTCGGACACGTTTTCTCGTACACGCACACGGACACTGTCGCCCGTTACCAGCGCATGCGCGGCAAGAACGTGTTCTACCCGATGGGTTGGGATGACAACGGCCTGCCGACTGAGCGCCGCGTCCAAAACTACTATGGCGTTCGCTGCGACCCGTCGCTCCCCTACGTCGAGGGCTACGAACCTCCCCATTCCGGGGCGGAAGGCAAATCGGTGCGCGCCGCCGATCAAGTGCCGATCTCTAGGCAGAACTTCATTGAGCTGTGCGTCAAACTTTCGGAAGAGGACGAAGCTCAGTTCGAAAACCTCTGGCGTTACCTGGGACTCTCGGTCGACTGGAACCTGACCTACCAAACGATTGGCGACGACGCTCGCAAGATCGCGCAGGCCGCATTTTTGGAAAACCTCGCGCGCGGTGAGGCCTACCAGGCTGAAGCGCCGGGGCTGTGGGACGTCACGTTCCAAACGGCAGTGGCTCAAGCTGAACTTGAGGCGCGGGAATACCCGGGTCACTACCACACCCTCACCTTCCACTCCCCCGAGGGCGACGTCAATATTGAGACGACTCGCCCCGAACTGCTTCCCGCCTGTGTGGCACTGATTGCCCACCCCGACGACGAACGCTACCAGCACCTTTTCGGCAGCACCGTCACGTCGCCCGCATTCAACGTCGAGGTTCCCGTTCTCGCCCACCGCGCGGCAGAGATAGATAAGGGCGCGGGTATCGCCATGTGCTGTACTTTCGGCGACCTCACCGACGTCGAGTGGTGGCGCGACCTACAACTGCCCACCCGCGCCATTTTGGATAAGGACGGCCGCATTGTTAGGTCGACCCCCGAGTGGATCACCGAGGGTAACGGACGCAAACTTTTCGCTGAAATGGAAGGCAAAACTACCATCTCGGCCCGCGCCGCCGTTGTCGAAGCGCTGACTGAAAGTGGCGAAATGGTCGGTGAACCTGAACCCACACAGCGAATGACGAACTTCTTTGAAAAGGGCGACCGCCCTCTAGAAATTATTGCTTCACGCCAGTGGTATATCCGTAACGGTGGCCGCGACTTCACGCGCCCCGGGCAGGAAGAAGATTTGCGTGCCGAGCTGCTCCGGGCCGGATCTGAACTGAAGTTCCACCCCGACTTCATGCGCGTGAGGTACGACAACTGGGTGCAGGGTCTGACTTCGGACTGGCTGGTCTCTCGCCAGCGGTTCTTCGGCGTCCCGCTTCCCCTCTGGTACCAAATTGATAGTGACGGCACTGTCCAATACGACCAAGTCCTGGTTCCCACCACCGAGCAGTTGCCAGTGGACCCCAGTACTGATTTGCCCGCAGGTTACACCGCGGACCAACGCGATCAGCCCGGCGGTTTCAGCGCCGAGGTCGACATTATGGACACTTGGGCCACGTCCTCACTAACACCGCAGATCCCGAGCGGCTGGCTCAACGATCCGGAACTTTACGGGAACGTCTTCCCGATGGACCTGCGAGCCCAGGGGCAAGACATTATTCGCACGTGGCTCTTCTCGACGGTGTTGCGCTCACTCTTGCAGTTTGGCGAGTTGCCGTGGAAGAACGCCGCGATTTCCGGTTGGATTTTGGATCCCGACCGCAAGAAAATGTCGAAGTCTAAAGGCAACGTGGTCACACCCATGGGGCTCTTGGAGAAGCACGGTTCCGACGCGGTTCGCTACTGGGCGGCCGCTGCCCGCTTGGGAACGGACGCCGCTTTTGATGAAGGGCAAATGAAGATTGGGCGTCGCCTTGCGATCAAAGTTCTCAACGCTTCGAAATTTGCGCTCACCATGGGCGGTGGCGCCGACCTGCAGTTAGACCCGCAGTTAGTCACCGTCCCTCTGGACCAGGCAGAACTGGCGCAACTGCGCGAAGTTATCGAAACGGCGACCAAGGCTTTTGATAAGTACGACCACACTCGGGCCCTTGAAGTAACTGAAACGTTTTTCTGGGAGTTTTGTGACGACTACTTAGAGCTCGTCAAAGAACGAGCCTACAACCGTGAGGGGCTGTGGAGTGCAGAGGAAGCACAGTCGGCACGCGTCACACTCGCCCTCGTGGTGGATGCATGTGTGCGACTCCTGGCTCCCTTCCTGCCGTACGCGACTGAAGAAGTGTGGTCCTGGTACCGCACCGGCTCTGTTCACCGGGCCGCGTGGCCCACGTCAGCCGACTACGAGGTCGAGGATTCCGCAGCTCCGGAACTGATGGAACTGGCATCGGAACTGCTGATTATTTTGCGTCGCCTCAAGTCGGATGCGAAAGCCTCCCCGCGCACACCTCTACTGCAGGTGACGGTGTCGGTCCCTGACAATCAGGTCGTGTCAGCGAAGCAGTTTGCTCGTGACCTTGAGGCCACAGTTAAAGCTTCTGCCCCCATTGAGTGGCAAAGTGCCGACAGTGCGGAAGCACCTTCAGTGATCAGCTTTGAACTTGGCGAAACCCCACCCCGAAACCGCGGCAAATAAACCGAGAGGACTGCACATGAACTCCGACGATAGCGCTGAAGCTGCGAACGAACAGCTTGAGCGCGCACTGACCGCAGAGGAAGAGGCGATAGCAGCCGAAAACGGTGCTGACACTGAAGCCCTGGAATGGCATGCGCCCGTTCTGGAACGCATCTCAGATACAGTGACGATTCCGGCCATGCTGAAACGGAGGATCGCGCGCCAACCCCACGACCCAATCATTGAAGTGAAAACGGAAATGGGTCAGACCTGGCGTCCAATCACTGCAACTGCCTTCTGGGAAGAAGTCCAAGACGTTGCCGCCGGCCTCATCGGTTTAGGGCTGGGGTTCGGGGACCGTTTCGGCATCATGTCGCGGACACGCTACGAGTGGACGCTGCTGGATTTCGCGGGGTGGACTGCGGGCGCAGTGCCGGTGCCGATTTATGAAACCTCATCGGCCCAACAAATCGCCCACATCCTCAAGGACGCCGAAGTGAAGACTGTGATCACCGAGACCGTCAGCATGGCGAACCTGGTGAAGGCCGCGGCGGACAGCATTTCCAGTGAAGTCAACGTTCTCTCACTGGACTCCGGAGCGATCACCCAGATCGTCGAGGAGGGGCGCCATATTCCCCGCCGAGAACTCACCACCCGCACCAACGAACT
>CAYFQJ010000074.1:0-6707 GCA_964345205.1 uncultured Actinomyces sp.
CCTAAATTGGCGATCCGCTCCAGTTCATCGGCCGCGGTCTGCAACGTTCCGGAAACCCACTTACCGTCGGGTCCGATGTAGGCGCCGGCGCTGCGGGGGAAAAACTCGTACCAAGAGCCGTAGACGGCGGCCTTCCGGTCAACCTGGAGGGGGAAACTCGCGGTGGCTTCCAAGAGGTCCCGAAGTGGGTACTGCCTCATTATTCTGCGCAGCGTCGAGGACGTTGCCGCCAGGTAGCGTTCGTAGGGCGCCAAAGTGGTATCCCGTAAAACCTGAGCAGCTCCAAGGAGGGCGCGTTTCGCGGCGTCATTGGGAAGTTCAGGAGTGTACTTCGGTTCCTGGGGTGGGCGCGGTGCGACGTGGTAGTCGCCGGCGGCGGCCCTTTCGAAGAGGGCAGCCCCTTCGAGGCACATCAGGTTGGCATCGGTATCGGCTTCGATTTTGACCTTTGCGGCGTGAAGCCAAGTGGTCCACGGGTTGGCCCAGGTTTCGACGCGGAAACTCCACTGTCCGGGTCGGTCCGGTTGGGCCCAGCCTTCGTAGCGGTCCAAACCGGGTGCGGTGTCGTACATCAGGGTCCGGCTGAACTGTTTTCCGTCAGGTCCGATCAGGACCGCCTCCGCGTCGAAAAGGTCGTGACCGTCCCGGAAGACGGTGGCGCGGATGGGGAAAGCTTCCCCCGCAGTTGCTTTCGCCGCGAGTGTCCCGTTCTCTACAACAGGGAACACATGGAAGGTGGGGATACGTGTAACGAGGGCATCTTTGTTCTGGCTCACGCCCTAAGTCTAGTCCCAGAAGTGCGTCCGGGGGCGAACTGGACTTCTGGTTCCGGGGTCCGAGGGCGCCGACTTGGTTGCCGCCGCGACTGTTTTCCGACCTCAAAATAGGGAATGAAAAGGCCCGATTAATAGAATATGCTGGAAATGTGAAAGCCATCAGAAGATTTACGGTCCGAACGGTTTTGCCTCCCGAGCTGGTTGTCCTCGACAAGTTGGCCCGGAATCTCCGCTGGTGCTGGGATGAGCCAACCTTCAAGTTCTTCGCCTCTCTCGACCCCGAAGCGTGGGAACGCATCGGACATGACCCAGTGGCGCTCCTGGGCGAGATTTCTCCGACCCGAATCAATCAGTTGGCTGCGGACCCGTATGTGGTTGATGAGGCACAGCAATTGGGTGAGGACCTGGACCGCTACCTGACTGAAGATAAGTGGTTCCAAGCGGATTTCCAATCGCCAAGTAAACCGCGCTCAGTGGCGTACTTTTCGGCTGAGTACGGAATTACCTCGGCCATGCCTCAGTATTCTGGAGGGCTCGGTATTTTGGCGGGCGACCACCTAAAGTCGGCCTCTGACCTGGGTGTCCCCGTGACGGGCGTCGGGCTGCTGTATGGTGCCGGATATTTCCGCCAGTCCCTCAGTCGCGACGGCTGGCAGCGCGAAACATACCCGCTGGTAGATCCGCATAACCTGCCGCTGACCCTGCTCCGGGAGGACAACGGTTCGGCAGCGACCGTCTCGCTGCAACTGCCGCAGGAACGCTCCCTCACTGCCCAAATCTGGGTGGCACAGGTAGGCCGGGTCCCACTGCTACTGCTGGATTCGAATGTTCCCGAAAATGACGATGAGTCCCGGGCGGTAACTGACCGGCTTTACAGCGGTTCCGTCGAGCACCGATTAGAGCAGGAACTGCTTTTGGGGATTGGGGGAGTGCGGGCCTTACGTATCTACCAGCGGCTCACCGGAGCTCCCAGTCCCGAGGTCTACCATTGCAACGAAGGTCACGCCGGTTTCATTTCCGTTGAACGCATTCGCGAACTGGTTGAATCTGAAACTCCCCTCGGCTTTGGCGCCGCTGTTGAAGCAGTCCGGTCCGCAAACCTCTTCACCACGCACACGCCGGTTCCCGCCGGGATCGACCGTTTTCCGCGCAGCCTGGTCGCCAGCTATTTAGCGTCCTTGGAACTGCCCGGGGACGACGTCGCGGCTCTGCTTGAACTGGGTGCCGAAACTCTGCGCGACGGCGACCCTAAAATGTTCAATATGGCTATTTTTGGGCTCCGGATGTCCCGTGCCGCCAACGGTGTTTCGCAACTGCACGGCGAAGTTTCCCGTCGGATGTTTACGGATCTGTGGCCCGGTTTCAGTGTTGGGGAAGTCCCGATCACCCACATAACTAACGGGGTGCACGGTCCAACTTGGCGTAACTTTTCGTTCGAAGACATGGCGCGCCAATACATGAGTGCGGCAGAGGCCGAATCGGGTGCTGGATGGAAAGTTCTCGAGGCCGATGGTGGGGTCCCGGACGCTGTCATCTGGGGGGAACGCTGCGAATTGCGGGCTAAACTGGTCCGTGAAGCTCGACTCCGGCTCCGCGAATCGTGGCTGGAGCGTGGAGCCACCGCGGCCGAAGTGACGTGGACCGACACTGTCCTCGACCCGAATATCCTCACTATCGGTTTCATGCGTCGGGTGCCGTCCTACAAGCGGCTCACCCTCATGCTGGATGACCCCGAGCGACTGACGAAGATTTTGACCGATCCGGATCGCCCGGTGCAGCTGGTGGTGGCTGGAAAATCCCATCCTGCCGATGAGCAGGGGGTGAGCCTTATCCAAAAACTGGTTCGTTTCGCCGATAACCCGGCTGTTAGAGACCGGATCGTTTTTCTTCCCAACTACGACATGGCGATGGCTCAAGCAGTCATACCCGGCTGCGACGTCTGGTTGAACAACCCGCTGCGTCCTTTCGAAGCCTCGGGAACTTCCGGTATGAAAAGCGCCCTCAATGGGGCTTTGAACCTCTCGGTCCTTGATGGCTGGTGGGCAGAAATGTACGACGGCTCCAACGGCTGGGTCATCCCCAGCGCCGAAGGAGTCCAAGATCCACAGCGGCGCGACGAACTGGAAGCTGGCGCCCTCTACGACCTCATCGAATCGACAGTGGTCCCCCGTTTTTATGAACGAGAAGCAAACGGAATCCCGCGACGCTGGCTCGAAATGGTTCGCCACACGTTGGCAACGCTGGGGCCGAAGGTGCAGGCCACACGGATGGTCCGCGACTATGTGCGAGAACTCTACACGCCCATCGCGGCGTCGGCTCGCGTCCTCGACGCCGCGCCCTACGAAGCTGCCGCCGAATTGGCGCAGTGGAAACAGAAGGTGAAGTCCGCGTGGCAAGACGTCGAAGTCGACTTCGTCGAGGCGTCAGTTCCGGATGTGGCTGAACTGGGGGACCGGATCGCCGTCAAAGTTGGGGTGTCATTGGGCAGTTTGGGGCCCGAGGACGTGGCGGTGCAGCTAATAAGTGGACGGGTCGGCGAAAAAGACGAGTTGGAGCAGACCGCCATTAGCCAATTGCGTCCGGCGGGACGTCGCGGCGCGCAGTACCTCTTCGTTAGCCAAGAGACTCTAAACCGGTCTGGCTCCATGGGTTATGCGGTGCGTGCCGTTCCCTCTCACCCGCTGCTGGGTCACTACACCGACGTGGGGTTGTCGGCGGTCGCTTCGCCAGCAGCCGTCGCGGGACACACCCACACGAGCACCGGGCAGTAACTAATGGGGACGGCCTCCTCGAAGTCTCTCGGGAAGCCGTCCCCACAGCTTGCAGGCCCATCAGGGTGTTTTACCTAGTTCGGTTCAGGAATCGGTCCCAAAGCGGCGTCGAGGGCTTGACGGATATCGTCAATGACCTCATCGGCGTCCTCCAACCCCAGCGCTAAACGAAGGTGCCCGTAGTCTTTGAACTCCTGCGGGTAGTACTCGACTCGCGGACCGTCCGTACCAACGTGAACAATGAGGGTTTCGGGATGGCCCAGTGACACAGCAGAAGTAACCAGCTTCAGGTTCCCGACGAAGTCGTTCTGCTGTTCAGTGTTCCCCTCTACCGCGAACGCCAAAGTCGCACCGAAACCACGGCCCCCGAACTGGCGTTTAGCCAGCTCATGCTGTTCGTGACTTGGCAGGCCCGGGTAGTACACGAAAGCAACGCGGGGGTCCTGATCCAGGAACTCCGCCACTTTTTGTGCGCTCGCCAAATGCTGTTTGAGTCGCAACGGCAAAGTGACCGAACCACGCATAATCAGCCACGCGTTGAAGGGACTGATTGTTCCACCCACGTCGACCATCGCATCGAGTTTCAGGGGCTCAATCAGTTCCTTCGCCCCGATAACTGCCCCACCCATCGCGTCGCCGTGGCCGTTAATGTACTTCGTCAAAGACTGAATGACCAGGTCGGCACCATCATCTAGGGGCCGGTAAAGCGGCGGGGGAGTGAAGGTCGAATCGACCGTCAGCAGGGCACCCGCATCGTGGGCGATACGAGCCAGCGCAGCAATATCGGCCACCCGAGTGGTCGGGTTCGCGATGGTTTCAGTGTGAATTATTTTCGTATTCGGTTGGACGGCTGCTTTCACAGCCTCCAGGTCCGAGGTATCCACAAAGGTCGCTTCGATCCCGAATTTTCGCGGCAGCAGCTCAGCGAAGAGACGCCACGTCGCCTCATAGGTCGTGTCGGCGACAATAATGTGGTCGCCGGTCGACAGGTAACAGAAGAACACTGCGTAGAGGGCGGCCACACCGGACGCCAAAACTACGGCGTCTTCCCCACCTTCGAGCGTCGCGATTCTCTCCTGCAACCCCAACTGGTTGGCACCGGTCACACGCGTGTACAGCGGTATGGTGGTGCATCCCCAGTCGACATCTTCCGGAGCGGGCGGCAGCTCATAAGAGTTCGCCATGATTAGGGGGCGAACAATCGCCCCCGTGCCCTCATCAATCTTGTTGCCAGCATGGACTGCTTGACTCGCGAAACTCAGGGTGTTGGGAATACTCTTATCAGGCGTAGCGCTCATCGCTCCTTCTTCGCTCGCTGTTGCTTACGGGCCGAAGGTGAACACACCGGGTGGTGTGTTCAGTAGAGCATGTTCATGGCATCCCGCACTTCGTAAAGAGTACGGTCAGCCTCCTCATTGGCCCGCTCGTTCCCCTGGGCAAGAACCTGCCACAGGTAGTCTTCATTTGCCATCAGTTCGGCCCGGCGCTGTCGGATCGGCGCCAATCGGTCGTTGATGGCCTCAGTAACTAGAGCTTTCAGGGCTCCGCCCCCGCCGTCACCGATTTGCTCGGCCAGCACTTCGGGTGCGATACCGTTCGCCTCTGATGCCAGAAGCAGCAGGTTAGAAACCTCGGGACGTGACTCGGGGTCGTAAGTGATGACCCGGTCCTGGTCGGTCTTAGCGCGCCGTAACTTCTGCGCCGTTTCGTCGGCAGTCATCGCCAACTCAATCGTGTTCCCACGAGACTTCGACATCTTTTCACCGTCGGTCCCCAAAATATAGGGAGCCTTCGACAGTAGAGCTTCAGGGCGAGGGAAAATTGGCCCCTCTTTGCTTCCACGTCCGTAACGCTTGTCGAAACGCTGCGCGATGACCCGAGACAGCTCTAAGTGAGGCAACTGATCCTGCCCGACGGGAACCAAATTTGCTTTGCAGAACAAAATATCTGCGGCCTGGTGTACCGGGTAGGTCAAAAGCAGGCCCGACATGGCGCGCCCCTGAGTTGCTTCCAGTTCAGATTTCACCGTCGGGTTCCGGTGCAGTTCCGATTCGGTCACCAAAGAGAGGAACGGCAGCATCAGCTGGTTCAGCGCAGGTACGGAAGAGTGGGTGAAAATCGGAGTGCGTTCCGGATCAATCCCCGCCGCCAAGTAGTCAGCCAGCAACCCCAAAACACGTTCCCGAAGCGGTCCAACACCGTCTCGGTCTGTGATCACCTGGTAGTCGGCAATGATGATCCACGTTTCGACACCCTTGTTTTGGAGCTCAACGCGGCTTTTCAGCGTGCCGAAATAGTGGCCCAAATGCAGCTTCCCAGTGGGTCGGTCACCCGTGAGAATACGAAACTTTTGTGGATTAACCTCAATCTCTGCTTCGATCTCTGCGGATCTTTCCAGGGAGCGACGCAGCGTCCCCTCGTTCGATTGGGATGCTAATGGTTTTTCTACTTGGTTACTCACCCTGCGATCTTATCCCAGACTGGACCTCGAAAAGTAAATCTGCATCGATTGTGGTTCCAGGGGTACTTCGCTGGCGGGCTGGTAGTGCTGCCCGTCCTCGAGGGCGGAATCTGCCGAAAGAATATCGCCATGTTGCGGCACCATCCATGAAGAGTCGGTCACCAGCACCCAGTCTTCGCCGTGACTGGGAGGGAGAACGGCCGCCGCGGTGTCGAGAGTGCCGTTGAAAACGACCAGCATATCGACATCGTTCAAGGGCTGTCCGGACCGGCGCATTTGGAACACGCGGTTATACGGATTCGACCATCCCTCGTCGGGGATCAACATTCCGTGACGGTCAAACCATGAGAGTTGAGGCAGCAGGTCGTCACCGACGCCCTTACCTGTCAGATAGCCATCGGGACGCATCACGGGGTGCAGTTTACGCAATTGCAGGAGGTACCGGGAGTACTCCAACATTTGCGCCTGGTCGCTGCTGAAGTCCCAGTTGATCCAAGAAATAGCATTGTCTTGGGCGTAGGCATTGTTATTGCCGTACTGGGTGCGGGCGAACTCGTCACCGGCGGCCAACATGGGGGTGCCGGCCGAGACCAGCAGTGTGGTGAGCAGGTTGCGGCGTGAGCGTTCCCGGGCGAACATGATGTCCTCAATGAAACCGGTGTTATCGGCAAAGTCGGTTTCAACCTGGTCGGAGCTGAC
>CAYFQJ010000075.1:0-6698 GCA_964345205.1 uncultured Actinomyces sp.
AAGGTCAGAAGGAACGAATCGTCCCGCTGGGTACTTACGCGCAACGAGCAATTGAAAACTACCTGGTGCGAGGGCGCCCGGCCCTGGCCGCCAAGGGCAGAGGCGTTCCCCAAATCTTCCTCAACTTGCGTGGAGCCCCGCTGAGTCGACAGTCGGCGTGGGAAATCATCAACCGGGCAGCGCTGCGGGCAGAAATTGGTGAGGTCGTTTCGCCTCACACGCTCCGACACAGTTTTGCCACCCACCTTTTGGAGGGCGGCGCAAATATTCGTGAGGTCCAGGAACTGCTGGGCCACTCAAGTGTCACCACGACGCAAATCTACACCCGAATGTCGCCCCAACTGTTGGCTGAAGTGTACCGGTCGAGCCATCCGCGAGCTACCGAATAGGCCTGCACACCTGCAACGACAGACGTGCCGTCAATAAAGGCCACGAAGAGCGACCTTTTGGCCTAAACTAGAAGTGTGGATAACGACCTGCAACCAAGTTTGATGGGCCTGGCTGATACTGATCAGTTCCCGATTCCCGAGGCGCTGTCGGGACACGGCCCAGCTCGAATTATCGCCATGTGCAACCAGAAGGGCGGGGTCGGTAAAACGACTACCTGCATTAACCTGGGTGCCGCTTTAGCGGAGTACGGACGCCGAGTCCTCGTCGTCGATTTCGACCCCCAGGGTGCGGCATCCGTGGGTCTGGGCATTAATGCGCTGGACCTGGAAACCACAATTTACACCCTGATAACTAACCCCAAAGCGCAGATCGAAGATGCCATTCAGCCGACAGCGATCCGCAATTTGGACGTCTTGCCGGCGAATATCGATTTATCGGCCGCCGAAGTTCAACTCGTGAACGAAGTCGCTCGTGAGTCGGTCCTCAGCCGCGTCTTGCGTCCGGTTGTCGACAAATATGATG
Organism: uncultured Actinomyces sp.; assembly: GCA_964345205.1. Classification (GTDB taxonomy): domain Bacteria; phylum Actinomycetota; class Actinomycetes; order Actinomycetales; family Actinomycetaceae; genus Scrofimicrobium. The sequence goes on from CAYFQJ010000075.1 coordinate 913, forward strand.
TGATCTTGATCGACTGCCAACCATCTTTGGGTTTGCTTACAGTAAATGCTTTGACGGCAGCTCACGGGGTTATTGTCCCGGTCGAAACTGAGTTCTTCGCACTTCGTGGCGTGGCGCTACTGGTGGAAACAATTGAAACAGTGCGGGATCGGATCAATCCGCGCCTGAAAATTGATGGGATCATCCCGACGATGGTCGATACACGGACGCTGCATTCGCGTGAGGTGCTCGACCGTTTAGAGGGCACCTTCGGTGACCTGGTTTACGATACGAAGATTCGCCGCACCATCAAATTCGCCGATGCTTCTGTGGCAACTGAACCAATCACTACTCATGCGCCCACCCACGGGGGAGCAAAAGCCTATCGCCGCTTGGCAAGGGAAGTGATCTTCCGCGGTGAAGCGCCATAAAACCTCGGCAGCATCCGATAGCACTCCACATTTGGATCAGTTCTCAGTAGAGCTTGAAGTTTTCCAAGGCCCTTTTGACCTGTTGCTGCAACTGATAGCTCGGCGGGAACTGGACATAACCGAAGTGGCCCTGGCTGAAGTCACCGACGAGTTCATCGCGCATATGCAGCGGGTGCCCGACCTTTCCTCCGCGACGGAATTCCTCGTGGTGGCTGCCACCCTCTTAGACATGAAGGCAGCTGACCTTCTGCCGCAGGTCGAAGGAACCACCACGGCCATCGACGAGGACTTGTCCGCTCGCGACCTCCTTTTTTCCCGCCTCATGCAGTACCGTGCCTACCGCGCGGTTGCCGAAAGAATCGGGACGGAACTGGAACGTTCGGCTGGTCGGATCGCTCGCAGCGTCGCTCTGGAAGCACATTTTGCCGCTCTCTTGCCCGAGCTCATCTGGAAAACCAGTGCTGAAGAGCTTGCCGAATTGGCGTCACTGTCGCTGACTGAAAGGGCACGTCCAGATCAGGCGGCGCATGTCGCACGCCCAGCGGCGTCCCTCAGTGAGGAACTCCAAATCATTGTGGAACGGCTGAAGTCCCACCCGAAGACGACGTTCAGTACCTTAGTTTCGGATGCGGGGAGCACCGCTGTTATAGTTACCCGATTCTTGGCGCTTCTGGAACTCTACCGGCGCGGTGCGGTGCAGTTCGATCAGACGGTCCCGCTGGGAACCCTGCAAGTCCGTTGGGTGGCGACGTCCGACGATGCTTCCGCGAACCTAATTCCTCCGGATGAGGCAGATGAATATGACGATTGACAACTTTGATGGCACAGCGGCACGGTCCAACGACGATTTGCTCAGTGCTCTGGAGGCGATTCTCATGGTCGCTGAAGATCCCGTCCCGGCTGAGCTCCTCGCTGATAGTTTGCGGGTCCCCACCGAACGGGTTGTTGACGCACTTGAGTCGCTGCGCGCAGAGTACGACGGTTTCCCTGCAGAGGACGCCCTCGATGGTCGTCCCGTGCGGGTTCGTGGCTTTGAGCTGCGCAATTACGGCGGGGGTTGGCGTTTTTATTCTCGTGCCCAGTGGGCCCCGGAGGTCGGGCTGTTTGTTGTTGGCAAGGAAACCGCCCATTTGAGTCAGGCGGCCCTGGAAACTTTGGCGATTGTGGCTTATCGTCAGCCGGTGACGCGTCTGGAAGTCTCCCAAATCCGCGGCGTTAATGTAGATTCGGTGATGAGGAATCTGCAAACTAGGGGACTGATTGTCGAAGTGGGCAGCACGCCTACTGGCGCATATTTGTACGAAACGACTCCTTATTTCCTTGAGTGCATGGGATTTGAGACAATAGGAGAGTTGATCCCGCTGGCACCGTTCCTGCCATCGGCGCAGGAGGTCGCAACTGCGACCCTAGAGGTAGAGGTAGATTAATGAGTAGTGATCCGCATCGTCCAGACGGTATTCGTCTGCAAAAAGTGTTGTCGCAGGCGGGAATTGCCTCGCGACGGGCTGCCGAAAATTTGATACTTGAGGGGCGCGTTACTGTTGATGGCGTACCAGCTCGCAAATTGGGGACCCGGGTCGATCCCGATACCCAGGTGGTTCATGTTGATGGCAGCCGCGTGATTGTGAGTGCCGCCAAGCACATAGTGTTGGCACTGAACAAGCCGGTTGGCATGGTTTCCACCATGAACGACCCCGAGGGACGTCCGTCTTTGGCCGATGTCCTCCAGGACTATCCGGAGCGTCTCTACCACGTGGGCCGTCTTGACGTCGACACGTCAGGCTTGCTGCTGATGACCAACGACGGGGAGCTTGCGAACCGGCTCATGCACCCGAAGTACGAGGTCGAAAAAACCTACGTCGCTCGCGTCCACGGGGAGGTCCGCCCCGGTGTACGCCAGCGCCTTCTGCGCGGGATCGAGCTCGATGATGGCCCGGTGGTCGTAGACAGTTTTTCGGTGAAAGAAACTTACGGCGATATCACCACCGTTGAAATCACCGTGCACGAGGGCCGTAACCGCCTGGTGCGCCGACTTATGGAACAGGTGGGCTTCCCGGTGCGTGAATTGGTGCGCACCAAGTTTGGCCCGGTCCGCCTTGAACGCCTGCAGCCTGGAATCACGCGCCGTGTCAAAGGTAACGACCTGGTAGATCTATACAAAGCGGTTGGGCTGTGACTTCGGCTTTTTCGACTCACGGAGGTGTGGCCACCACGGGACCTGTCCTGATAATCGGTGCCGGCCTGATCGGAACTTCCGTCGCTCTGGGACTGCGCGAGCGGGGGGTTGAGGTCTACCTGTCTGACCCGTCTCCGACCTCACTGGCATTAGCTGTTGACATGGGGGCCGGGATTCCTATTGGGGAAATGCCGGAGGGCGCACCACAAATCGTGGTGGTCGCCGCCCCGCCGGACGTTGTCGCTGATTGTGTTGTCGCGGCCTTAGAGACGTACCCGAATGCGGTGGTCACTGATGTTGCCAGCGTGAAAAGTGGGATTGTTGCGGCTGTGGCCGAGCACGCCGTAGGACTTGAACGCTACGTCGGTTCGCACCCGATGGCAGGACGTTCCCGCGCGGGTTCAAGCTTTGCCGACAAGGACCTGTTTTATGGTCAGCCGTGGGTAATTGTTCCCGGCGCTGAGTCCACTGCCAGTGCCGAGTTGACGGTGCGAAACCTGGCGGTCGACCTCGGTGGCATCCCATCGCGCCTGGACCCAGAGGGGCATGATGTTTCGGTCGCCTACATCAGTCACGTCCCCCAACTGGTTTCCTCTTTGTTAGCTTCACAGCTGCTGGATGCGCCTGCCGAGGCTCTGGGGTTAGCCGGCCAGGGACTGCGCGACACAACGCGCATCGCAACTTCAGACCCGCGCTTGTGGACGGCCATCATCGCCGGTAATGCAACACCGATCGCGAAAGTTCTCTCGAGCCTTCACGAGGACCTCGGTGAGCTCGTGTCGAACTTAGATAGATATGTCGAGGGCGCCCCCGGTGCTGTCGGCGTCGTGAGCGAAACTATTTCGAAGGGTAACCTGGGCGTTGCTCGGATTCCCGGCAAACATGGTCGTCACCAGCCCCGTTGGGGCTCCCTGGAAGTGTTGGTTCCGGACGAGCCAGGGGAGTTGGGGCGTCTATTCACTGACTTGGGCGACGCCTCTATCAACATTGAAGATTTGAGTTTGGAGCACTCGGCGGGGAAGAAATTCGGTCTCGCCAACCTCATGGTGCAACCGGATGTCCAGCACCGTGCTGTGCTCGAACTGGAACGTCGCGGGTGGCGCGTAATCAGCGGAGGAGCAGAATGAGCCAGGGGGTCTTAGTTGCCATTGATGGACCGTCAGGGTCCGGCAAGTCAACCGTTTCACGTTTGGTTGCTGAGCAGTTGTCGATCGGCTATCTGGACACGGGTGCCATGTACCGCGCGTTGACATGGTTGGCACTGGAAGAGGGCGCCGATCTGGAAGATCACGAAGCCGTCCGCCAACTGGCAGAGCAGCTCGATTTGCGCATGGAGGGTTCCCCGTCGGATCCTCACATTTTTGCTGGAAGCACCGAAATTACCGAGGCAATCCGGACGTCACTGGTTGCCGAGAACGTGGCCGCGGTCGCACGGAACCTGCTGGTGCGTGACTGGATGGTCTCTGAGCAGCGCCGTTTGATGCTTTTGGCGCGCGAGCAGGGTTCAGGAATGGTTGCGGAGGGCCGCGACATCACGACTGTGGTTTGCCCGGAAGCTGATGTTCGTGTGCTCCTGATCGCGGATCAGGAAGAGCGTCTCCGCCGCCGCGCCCAGGAGCTTTTTGGGTCAGCGACCCCAGACACGCTGGCCGCCACCAGAAAGCAAATCGTCGACCGGGACGCCTCCGATTCACGCGTGGTTGAGTTCTTCAGTCCCGCGGAAGGAGTTGTCCCGATCGACTCTTCGAACCGCACCATCGAACAGGTCGTGGCCGCTGTCTTAGCTTTGGTTCCAACTAACTACTAGTTGCTGGCGGTGGACTCGCCGTAACGGATCCGACCTCGGATCCATTTTTGCTCTGTTGTGTGTCGCGGGTTCGCGATCGCATCAATCATGACTTGGGCTGTGGCTTCAGCTATCTCAGTTTTCGGCTGCACCACAGTGGTGAGTGATGGGACGCAGAACTGCGCGAAGTCGAGGCCATCGAATGCTGTCACGGCAACATCTTCGGGGACACGGATTCCGGCCTCTTGCAGTGCCCGCAACGCACCCAAACCAATCGCATCACACGAAGTGACAAGTGCCGTGAAGTCACGATTGCCGTTCTTCAACCATTCTTTCATCGAGTTGTAGCCGTTCGACATCGAGTAAAGCTCAACCGGGTGGTACGAGGGGATCACGAGGTCCCTATCAAGCTTTATGCCCCCGTCGTCGAGGGCGGAAGCATAACCGCGGTACCGCAGCGACCAGGCGTAGCCTTCGTCGAGGCTACTGTCGTTCTTAACTGCGGCGAAAGCAATTTTGGTGTGCCCCTGGTCGATCAGGTGCCGGGTGACGTCGGCAGCGCCGCCGACGTCGTCAATCGAAACTGAGGAGTGTCTTGAGGGGGGGCCGGTAAAGTCGGCTGTGGTGCAGTAGACGATGGGGATCCGCAGGTTGGCGAGTTGTCGGCTAACCGTGTTCGCCGATCCCGCACCGGTGTCACCGAAACGTCCGAGGAAGATGACTCCCGCGGGTTTTCTTTCGGTGACGATTTGCTGGACGGTGGCGATATTGGCGTGGGCATCGGGGACGTGTTGCAGGAACGCATCGAGACCGGACTTCGCCAAGTAGCCTTGAAGGTCGCTAAGAATCTCGATTAGTAGCTCACTGGTGTGCCCCTGGATGATCACGGCGATCGTATTGGAGTCCGAAATCTTGAGGCTCCGAGCGTTTGCGTTCGGAACGTACCCACGTGCGCGCGCTTTGGTGAGGATCATTTCTCGAGTGGTAGGTGCGATGCCGGCCCGGTTGTTCATCGCTCGAGAAACTGTGCTGACAGCAACCCCGCAGGCTTCGGCCAGCTCTTTGATGGAAATGTCGGTCACTTGGAATCTAGACTTTCTGCTCGGCCACGGGACCCGTGGCCGAGCTTAACAAACAGGGATTACCCCTTGACGGCACCTGCAACTACGCCCTCAATGATGTGGCGCTGTCCGAAGAGGTAGAAGACGATGACTGGGATCATGGCGAGGACGAGGACGCCCATCATGGCACCCATATCAATCGCTCCGTATCCACCACGCAGGGTTTGCACGGCGATAGGGATCGTCTTGTATTTCTTCAAGTCAAGTGTCAGGTAGGGGAGCAGGTAGTCGTTCCACAACCACAGGAATTCAAAAATGGTCACAGTCATGATTGCTGGTTTGAGTACGGGGAC
>CAYFQJ010000076.1:0-6647 GCA_964345205.1 uncultured Actinomyces sp.
ACCTCGGATCGACTAACGGAACCTTTGTTGAAGGCCAACGTGTCGAGGCCGGCACCCTTGTGGACGGGAACCAGGTGGTAATTGGGCGAACCCCAATTTTGTTCTGGACACACGCTGAGGAAGATAATTAGGGATGACTACGGAACTGGCATTCACGATCTTCCGGTTCGGTTTCCTCATTCTGCTCTGGGTGATGGTGCTGGCTACGGTCGCAGTGCTTCGCAAAGACATTTACGGAACCGTCGTCACGCCCCGCGGTAAAGGGCGCGTGGTCCCCCCTGGGAAAATTCGGCGTAACCGTAAAGAAGAACGCGCCGCCAGCATTACCGAGCCCCAAAACCTGCTCATCACTGGCGGTCCGCTCACCGGAACGCTGTTGCCACTGGGGAATGCTCCCATCACTATCGGCAGGTCGGCCTCGTCAACACTGGTAATTGACGACCCGTACGCTTCCAGTCGGCACGCCCAACTTGAACAGGTCAACGGCGACTGGTTTATCTCAGACACAGGGTCCACAAACGGCACCTTCGTCGACGACGAGCGTCTGGTGGAACCGGTGCGACTGACCCCCGGCGTGACCGTCCGCGTCGGACAAATGACTTTCCAGCTGGTGAAATAGATGGAAGTGCAATTACATTTCGCGGCCCGTTCCGACGTTGGTTTGGTCCGCTCCAATAACCAGGATGCGGGATACGCCGGTCAGCACCTGCTCGTCCTCGCGGATGGAATGGGTGGCCCCGCCGGTGGCGATATTGCTTCCTCCGTTGTCGTGGCGCACCTGGCGCACCTGAACGATGACACTGTTCCGGTTGACCAGATGCTCACCAGGCTCCGCGAATCGCTGCAGGCCGCCCACGACGAACTGGTTGAACGGTCCGAGGTCGAGCCGCAGCTGAAAGGACTGGGTACCACGTGTATCGCGGTGCTCCGTTCGGGCAATAAACTGGCGATGGTTCACATTGGCGACTCGCGGGCGTACCTGCTGCGCGATGAGCAGCTGACTCAGGTCACCACCGACCACAGTTTCGTGCAGTACCTGATTGACAGCGGACAAATTACCCCGGAAGAGGCCGAGAGTCACCCCAAACGCAGCGTCATCCTGCGAGTTCTGGGTGATACGCCCGGCCCGATCAATGCTGATGAAACCATCCGTTCGGCCGTTAAAGGCGACCGGTGGCTGCTGTGTTCCGATGGGCTTTCCGGAGTGGTTTCGGCGCCCACAATCGGGGAGGTCCTTGCGACCGTCGAAGACCCGGGTGAGTGCGCTGAAGAACTAATTAAACTGGCGCTCCTCGCCGGAGCACCCGATAACGTCACCTGCGTTATAGCTGACGTGGTGCCCGGAGCTGATGCGGTGCCGACAGTCCCCCAGGTTGTGGGTGCGGCAGCGGTTGACCGCGATGCGCCCAGCCGGCTCGGTTCCGGCGCCGCGGGTAAGGCAGCGGCCCTCACCCCCGATAAGGTAATTCCCGGAACTGACAGCGATGAGGTTGACGACCTCTTTGAGGAGCAGAAAAAACGGCGCCGCAGGTTCATCCGCTGGGGCAAAAGTATCGTTGCGCTCATTGCTGTTGCCGGGATTGCCTTGGGGTTGTACCTCGGATACCGGTGGACTCAGGACCAGTACTTCGTGATGGCCAACTCGGGGAATGTCGTTCTTTACCGAGGGATCCCGCAGAGGATCGGCCCGTTAGACCTTGGGCAGCCCGTTGAAGTGACGGATATTGCTCTGAAAGATTTGCCGACTGTTGAGAGGATGCGGTTGGCTGACCCCGTGACCCGTCCGAACCGAGCCGAAATCGACCTCGATATTGATGAGTTGCGAGCAAAAGCGCGCGACAACAGTTCACTGGCTGTCAACATGGACGAAGCCTCACAGTCCGGTGGTGCGCAGTCAGGGACAGAAGCATCTGGGGGCAATGACTAATGGCAACAGTCCAGGTGTCAGCGGGACGTCCTAGCCGCGTCGTCCAAACCCTGCTGATGGTGCTTGCCGTCGCTGTCGGGGTGGTCGCGTGTGTCCTGGTGGCGCTCAACCGCACCGGGACCCTCCCGGCCGACCTGGGAAGACCAGTCGCGATTTTCGTTGCCATTGCCATTGTGGCCGTAATCGTTGTCAACTATTTCGCTCCCTATGCTGACCCCGTGATCCTGCCCGTTGCGACCGCCCTCACCGGGATTGGCCTGGCAGGGATCTACTCGCTTGACCTGGTTGACCGGACCAACCCCGGATCGGTCGCCACTCGGCAGTTAATGTTCGTCGCGGCGGGACTGGTAGTGGCCGCGGTGATCCTCATTGTGCTGCGTGATCACCGCGTCCTCCAGCGCTATACGTACACATTTGGCTTCATCTCGATCGTCCTGTTGCTACTGCCCATGCTCCCCTATATCGGCGTCGAATCGTATGGGGCGCGCATCTGGATCAACCTGCTCGGCTTCCAGTTCCAACCCGGTGAGTTCGTAAAAGTGACACTGGCTGTCTTCTTCGCCGGGTATCTTGTGGCTAACCGCGACAAACTTTCCGTGGCCGGACCGCGTTTCCTGGGTATGCGACTCCCCCGCTTGCGCGACCTCGGGCCGATTATGGTGATCTGGCTCCTCGCGATTGGGATCCTCGTTTTCCAGCGGGACCTGGGAACTTCCCTTCTTTTCTTCGGACTTTTTGTTGCGATGCTGTACGTCGCCACGAACCGAGTGTCCTGGCTGGTGCTCGGTGGGGTGCTGTTCATCCCCTCGGCACTGATCCTGGTGGCCTCAACGCCCCACGCCCGGGCGCGTTTCGACATTTGGATAAACGCCTTCGACCCCAACATCATCGAGAGCACCGGTGGGTCATACCAGCTGGTGCAGGGGCTTTTCGGCCTTGCTAACGGTGGCCTGCTCGGAGCCGGTTGGGGGCGCGGATACCCCGAAATGGTGCCGCTGGCGCAGTCGGACTTCATCCTCGCGGCCCTTGGGGAACAGCTGGGACTGGTCGGAATGCTGGCGATCCTCATGCTCTACCTGATCCTGATTCAGCGGGGACTGCGTGCCGCGCTGGGAAGCCGTGACGGGTTTGGAAAACTACTGGCCACCGGACTTTCCTTCTCGATTGCACTGCAACTATTCGTTGTCCTTGGTGGGATTACTCGCGTCATTCCCATCACCGGGCTAACCGCACCGTTCCTCGCCGCCGGCGGGTCGTCCATGATTGCGTCGTGGATGATTGTCGCCCTCTTGTTGAGGATCTCCGACGGAGCTCGGAGGCCCGCGCCGAAACTGTCCGGTTGGAATTACGGTCCCGGACAAGATCTGGACGACACGCTCAGTGGCGGTAGCGTACCGACCATCGACAAAACGGGAGGGGACGCATGAACAGTCAAGTCCGTAAGCTTTTCGCCCTCATCCTCGGAATGTTCCTGGTCCTAGGGGCGGCACTGACTCTCACCCAGGTGATCACCGCTCCCCAACTGATGGCGAACCCGGCGAATACTCGCCGCGTCATGCAGGCCACCGAGAGGGACCGCGGCCCCATCATCGTCGCCGGTGAGCCCGTCGCCTACTCGCAAAGACTGAGCGAAACCTCCGATCGGTTCCAACGGCACTACGCCGAAGGGAGGCTCTACGCCCACGCGACCGGGTTCTTCTCGGCCATCAACCTGGAAGCCACCGGAATTGAGGCGGCCGAATACACCGTCCTCGGAGGGGACACTTCGCAGCTGTTCTTCCAGAGGATGCGGAACCTTTTCGCCGGGCGGTCGCGACAGGGCGGCGGAGTTGAACTGACCATTGACCCGCAACTTCAAGAGATTGCTGCCGAATCGATGGGTGATCGGGCGGGTGCGGTCGTCGTCCTCGATGCCGAAACCAGCGCGATCCTCGCGTTCTACTCCTCACCCACATACGACCCGAACCCGCTGGCTTCGCTTGACTCCCAAGTGGCGGCCACCAGTTACGAAGAGCTGCTCGCCGACCCGGCGCGCCCCCTCAACAACCGCGTTATTGCCTCTGACCGCTACGCCCCCGGCTCGGTCTTTAAGATCATTACCGCGGTCGCCATGCTTGAATCGGGAACGACGACCGAAGAACTTCTCGAGTCCCCGACCTCAATGACACTGCCGGGAACGGAAACCACCCTTTCCAATATTGAAGGGAAATCATGCGGCAGCGGAGAAGTCACACTGGCTGAAGCTTTTGCGCGTTCGTGCAACACTACGTTCGCGCTGGCGGCCGAGAGGATGCCCCCGAATCAACTGCGCGACACCGCCGAAGCTTTCGGTTTCGGTGCTGACCTCAGCATTCCCCTTGTCGTGACGCCCTCAGTTTTCCCTGAGGAAACTAACGCCGCCCAACTGGCCACCAGCGCCATCGGCCAGTACGAGGTGCAGGTGACACCGTTGCAGATGGCGATGGTGACACAGGCGATCGCCAACGACGGCGTCATGATGCGGCCCTATTTGGTCTCGCGCCTACTTGATGCGGATAACCGCGAAGTTTCCGCCACGAAACCCAAAGAGTTACGCACACCGGTGACCCCGGAAACGGCCGAAACGATCGCCGGAATGATGCAGGGTGTCGTCGATGAAAGTTACGGCACCGGGCAGAGTATGAAACTCACTGACCACAGTGTCGCCGCTAAAACGGGGACCGCCGAGGTTGGTGACGGGAGCTACGCCAATGCCTGGGCCGTGGCCTTCGCCCCCGTCGAGAATCCCCAGCTGGTTGTGGCCGTCATCGTTGAGGGCGACAGCAGTGTTCCCGTTGCCCACGGTGGTGCGGTGGCCGGACCGATTGTGCGGTCATTGCTGGAAGCGGGACTGGAATGAACCAAAACTCCAGGGCCCCTAAGAATCGGGCCGGGATGACGCTCGGCGGAAGGTATACGCTGCTCCACCTGATCGCCACTGGCGGCATGGGCGAAGTGTGGAAAGCTCGAGACCGAGTGACCGGTACAGTTGTCGCCGCGAAAGTTTTGCGGCCAGAACTGATCGGCGAGGAAATTTCCCTTTCCCGACTGCGGCTTGAAGCCAAGAACGCGATGCGAGTGCAGCACCGCAATATTGCGGCCGTCCTCGACTCTGATGAAGAAGAATCTCAAGGGTGGATCATCATGGAACTGGTCGAGGGTGAACCCCTCAACCACTACATCGGCAACGGCGCGGCCCTCACCGAACAGCAGATGCTACCCGTGCTGATCCAAACGGCCTACGCCCTCGATGCGGCGGCACGTGCGGGAATTGTGCACCGCGACATCAAGCCGGCGAATATTTTGATCCGCCCCGACGGGCACGTCAAACTTACCGACTTCGGGGTTTCGTACCGTGACGGCCAAGCGAACCTGACCGCTGCGGGAATGGTCATGGGCACCGCCCAGTACCTGCCTCCGGAACAGGCGCTGGGGAAACCGGCGACACCCCTGGGTGACCTGTACGCCCTCGGCATCATCGCCTACGAAGGCCTCGCTGGCGAGCGGCCCTACACAGGGAAGAGCCAGGTAGAGATCGCTTTCGCGCACGTGAATGAACCGATCCCGCCGCTACCGGACACGGTGTCCGCGCCCTTTGCCGAACTGGTTCACCGACTGCTCAGCAAAGATCCTGCAGAACGCCCTCAAAGCGGTGGTGCTCTGGCACGCGAACTCTTGGCAGTGGCGACCGAACTGCAGCTAGGGGTCAACCCAGTGCCGCTTGACGCAGTTGAAACCCCCGAATTGGCGGTAGCCCCTGAAACTGTGAAGCGAACGCAAACCGTTACCCGCCCGGAAGGGAACCACATTTTGGAACCGGCGAAGATCCCCCCACGCCCTCAGCGCCCTCACCACGATGCTGCTCCGGCGGATGTGGTTCCGGTCGAGGCCGATTGGGTCGAGGCTGAGGGCGCCGCCGCTCCCGCCGCTGCCGCCGCGCCAGTAGCACCGCTTTCGCGGTGGGAAACGGATTCCGCGCCGGACTGGCGGCCCATCAGCCGGGAATCTGTCGACCGTTACGCTCCGAAACCACCGGCCCCGCCGCGACGCCAAACCCGTTCGACACCAGTAGACTCCGAAGAAGCAATAACCACTGCGAACGGCAGCAGCGAAGACAGCAGCCAGCTGGGACTCTGGATAATCATTGGCCTGGTCGTCCTGACGGTAGTTCTCATTATTTTTGCCATGATCCGCAACGATCTCGGCGCCAACATTAACGACAACGCCACGGCACTCACGGCGTTGACCAACATTCAGGAGGTTGAAGCATGGCTGACGCCAATGCGCGCCGTTTAGCGAACCGCTACGAAATCCGATCCGTAATTGGAACCGGTGGAATGGCCCAAGTGCACATGGGTTACGACACGCGCCTCAGCCGGGTTGTCGCCATCAAGATGCTCCGCATCGACCTGGCGCGAGACGCCATCTTCCAGGCTCGTTTCCGCCGCGAAGCTCAGGCGGCGGCCTCGCTGAACCACCCCAATATTGTTGGCGTCTACGACACCGGTGAAGAACAGGTCCGCACCGCAGACGGTGCCGTGGTGTCCGTTCCCTACATCGTCATGGAGTACGTAGAGGGGCACACCGTCAAAGAACTCCTCAGCGACGGAACACCCGTCCCCATTCAGGAGGCCGTCGAAATTACTACCGGCATCCTCTCCGCCCTCGATGCGGATGACGACCGCGAAACCGCCGCTGTATC
>CAYFQJ010000077.1:0-6582 GCA_964345205.1 uncultured Actinomyces sp.
AGCGAGGTCATCAGGTGCGTTGGCGCCGCGGCCGGCCTGGAGGCTCTGCATTTCGGTGAGCCAAAAACTGCGGACCGAGTCGCGGTAGCGGTCGTTCCACTCTGCGTAGGGGATGGGGAAGTTGCCGGTTTGCCAACCACCGGGGCCGATGTCCCAAGGTTCCGCAATCAGTTTGCGGTTGCGTAGTATCGGGTCGGTTGAAACTGCGACTAGTAGCGGATGGTACGGGGTGTATCCGTCGTCGAGACGGCCCATCGTGACCGCCAAGTCGAAACGGTATCCGTCGATCCCTAAGTATTCTGACCAGTAACGCAGCGAATCAACGGTCATTTCTACGACGCGGCGGTTCGAGAAGTTCAGGGTATTTCCACAGCCCGTGTCGTCAATACAGTGGCGAGGACGGTGCGGGGTGTAACGGTAGTAAGTCAGAGAGTCGAGCCCGCGCCAACACAGTGTTGGGCCGCCGTCTCCGCCCTCGCACGTGTGGTTGTAGACAACATCTAGAATGACTTCGATGCCGCCTGCGTGCAGGTTCGCCACCATGGTGCGGAACTCGTCGATGACTGCCTGCGGCCCGAGGATCCGCGACTTTGCGGTCGCGTAGCGCGGCTCGGGATAGAAGAACGATAGCGAGTTATAGCCCCAATAGTTGGTGAGTCCCCGGTCCGTCAGGAAAGGCTCATCCATTTTTGCGTGCACTGGCAGTAGCTCCAGTGAAGTTATCCCCAGTTCCTTCAGGTACTTAACCGTTTCGTGGTGCCCCATCCCCGCGTACGTGCCGCGCAGATGCTCGGGGAGGTAGGCGGCGTTCATCGTGAATCCGCGAACGTGCGCCTCGTAGAAAACGGTCTGGTCCCACGGGACCCTCGGACCTTCGGGCATTGGTTCTAACTGGCGTACGACCTGCGAGTGGGGCACGTGCCCCAGTGAGTTCATACTCGAGGTCGCCAGCGGGTACGCCGCGGGGTAAAGGTCATTGTCGACCTGGTGGGCGTGCAGTTCCGGCGCCAGAGTCGGCTGCCCCACCATGCCGCGTGCATACGGGTCCAGCAGCAACTTGGCGGGGTTGTGGTACTGACCCCCATCGGGGTCCCACGGTCCGTGCACTCGGAAGCCGTAATTGGTTCCCTCAAAATAGCCGTCGATACTGCCGTGCCAAATCCCCTCTTCGGGACCCCACAGAGCCCAGCGACGCTCACTCTTTTGCGCACCGTTGCCCTCAACAACACAGAAGTCGACGTTCGTGGCGTGTGCCGCCAGGACCGAAATGTCGAGGCCGCCCTTCCCGTTGTCGCGGACTCCTAGTACCTGTGGATTGGGGTTTTGTCGGTGAGCGTAGTGTGTGGACGGGGAAAAATCTGTGTCCGCAACAGTCTGTAGAGCGGGGACATTCATAGCTGGCCTCTCTCCAATACTTTGGTTCTGAACATCGAAACAGAAACCACTCCGACGTCGACGGCGGCGTGTTCGCACCCCCAACCCTTCCTAAGTTGAGGGTACCAGCACACTTACTCCCAATATTGCGCACCAGATGATGGGGTTTTGGTCACTGAAAGCACTCCGGTGCTCTGTTCGGGCACGGCGAACAGGCTGCTAAGTGGTTGAAATAGCAGCGTTTGAGGTGGGTGGCGGCCGGTTTCGCTGTGGGCGAGCCTTCTAAGAGAATCTTTTCCGTGGCAAGCTGGTTGTTATGAGAGCTGTTGTGTGTGTAAAACATGTTCCCGATGGGCAGGGTGACCGCCGCATGGAAGAGGGGCGCATCGTCCGAGGGGAGGATGACACTCTGAACGAACTGGACGAGTTCGCCATCGAAGCGGCCGTGAGCCTCATCGAGGACCAGGGGGGCGAAGTCATCGCCCTGACTATGGGCCCCGAAGATTCAGCGGATGCGCTGCTGCGTGCGCTCCAAATGGGAGCGGACCGCGCCGTCCATATCTGCGACGACCGGTTGGCCGGTTCGGACTCTCCGCAGACCGCGAATGTTCTGGCTGCGGCGATCAAAACTCTTGAAGCTGAAATCGGTGAACCCATTGACCTTGTAGTCCTGGGAATGGCCAGTTTGGACGGAATGACGTCTCTGGTGCCCCCGGCTGTCGCCACCCGCCTGGGTCGGCCCTACCTGGGGTTGGTTTCCGAGCTCGACGCGGTAGAAACCCCCACTCCTGGCCTACAGGTCAAACGGGAAGCAGACGGTTGGGCTGATACTTTGGCGGCATCTTTCCCGCTCGTGGTGTCGGTGACTGACCAGCTCAACGAACCTCGGTACCCCAGTTTCAAGAGCTTGCGTGCCGCACGGTCGAAACCGATGGCCGAATGGACCTGGGACGACCTGAACGAGGCCGCCGCAGAGCTCGGGATACCTGGACTGGCAGAGCCGGCCATGCTGGTTTCCGCGGAGCCGGCTGAACGTGACGGGACCGGAGTGATCGTGCAGGACACTGGCGAGGGTGCTGAGTTGCTGGCCAGCTACCTTTACGACCAGCTGAAGTGAGGTTGAGCGACATGACAAAAAGAACTGAACCCATCATTGTGGGAGTCGAGCACGAGGAGGCCGGCGACGGGTCGGCCCCTCGCCTCACATCCGCTTCTGTGGAAGTGTTACGGATCGCCAATCAGTTGACCGACGGCCCTATTGTAGTGGCAACCACTGAGGATAACCCGGCCGTCGACCAGCTCGGTGAACTCGGAGTTAGCCGAGTGGTTCGCACCTCTGCGGCCTCACCCCGTTTGGCGACACCGACCGCCCAGCTGCTCAGCGCCGTGGCCACCAGCAGCGACGTCCCACCGGTTTGCGTCCTCCTTCCCCCCACTTACTGGGGCAAAGAAGTTGCCGGGCACCTGTCAATTCTCCTCGGCGGGGGAGCAGTCACTGACGTAACTGAACTCGAGGTCGCCGAAGGGCGCCTCATCGCCAGCAAATCCGCCCTCGGAGGTTCGTGGACCACCCGGTTTGAACTTGGAGACGGCATTCCCGCCATCTCCCTTTCACCCAGCTCCACACCTGCCGCGGGCCGGGAGGCCACAGTCGCGACGCTCCAAGATCTGGAGCTGGACGTCGATAACTCCGTGACCGTCGTGACTTCGGAACCCCAGGAGGGGGACGCCGGGACCGCACTTACCGACGCGGAGATCGCTGTCATCGGCGGACGCGGCACTGACGGTGATTTCGATATGGTTCGCGAACTGGCCGCGGAACTGGGCGGTGCCGTTGGGGCCACCCGTGTTGCCTGTGATGAAGGCTGGATCGACCGTTCGGTTCAGGTCGGCCAGACCGGACTGACGATTTCACCCCGCGTATATGTGGGGCTGGGGGTTTCCGGAGCCATCCACCACACCTGCGGGATGCAGGGCGCGGATACGATCGTCGCCATTTGTGACGACCCGGATGCGCCAATCTTTGAAATTGCAGACTTCGGAATTGTGGGGGACGTGCACGAGATCGTTCCGGGAGCCATTTCCCGTTTGCGCGAACTAAAAGGGCAGTAGTTGCCGATGGGCCGCAGTTATTTAGATCATGCCGCCACCACGCCAATGCTGGTTGAAGCAGAAGAGGCGTGGCTGGGTGCCGTGCGCAAACTGCGGGAGCAGCCGGGTAACCCCAGTTCACTCCACGCTGGCGGTCGGGCTGCCCGCCTCTTACTTGAGGACGCCCGCGAAAGGATTGGCGTCGCCCTCGGCGCCGAAAAGAACGAAGTTATTTTCACCTCCGGCGCCACCGAAAGTGATCTGCTTGGGGTTTTGGGTGCGGCCCGCGGTGCCCGAGCCGCGGCAGTCCGCAGGCAGCGAATAGTTGTTTCAGCGTGGAACACGATGCTGTTGCCGAGCAGGAGAAACTCGCCACTGCGGACGGTTTCATTTGGGAAACTCTTCCCGTCAGCTACGACGGGGTGAGCGGCAGTGAAGTTCAAGACCCGCAGACTGTGGCCGTTGCTTCAATGACTTTGGTCAGCGCCGAAACGGGGATCATTCAGCCGGTGGCCGCGATGGTCTCCTCCGTTGCGGGTGATGCGTGGACCCACACCGACGCGGCGCAGGCAGTGGGCAATATCCCCGTGAACTTTGACGAACTTGGGGTTGACCTGCTTAGTTTGGGCGGACACAAACTCGGGGCGCCCGTGGGGACCGGGCTGTTGCTTGCCAAACGATCAGTCAAGATCATCACCGACCGGCCCGGTGGGGGACACGAACGTAAGATTCGCTCCGGAACAGTTGACGTTGCCGGGGCGGCGGCCCTTGCGGTTGCCGTCGAAGTTGCGGTCGGAGCCGTGGCTGATCGCGCCACCGAGCTGGGAGGTTTGCGCGAATATCTGGTGAGCCGGTTACCTGAAGGCGTCACGGTGACTTCCGGCGCGCCCTCAGCCCCGGCAATGGTGCACTTATCACTGCCAACTCGGCACCCGGAGGCACTACTGTTAATGATGGACCAGCACGGAGTGATGGTCTCAGCCGGTTCGGCCTGCCATGCGGGGGTCACCCGTCCCAGTGCAATTCTGGAACGCATGG
The DNA here is from genome assembly GCA_964345205.1 of uncultured Actinomyces sp. GTDB lineage: Bacteria > Actinomycetota > Actinomycetes > Actinomycetales > Actinomycetaceae > Scrofimicrobium. The sequence goes on from CAYFQJ010000077.1 coordinate 4,504, forward strand.
GACGGACCGAAACTGAAGCCTTGGGGGTGCTGCGTATTTCTTTTGGTACGGGCAATACTCTTGCGGACGTTGACAGGTTCCTCGAGGCTCTGCCCGCAGCTTTGGAAGCGGCCCAACGTTTGGATAGTTACGAAAGGTCACAGAGAAAGTGAAGGTTCTAGCTGCACTTTCCGGTGGGGTCGATTCGGCGGTCGCCGCCGCCCCCGCTGTTGAGGCCGGTCATGATGTGACGGGCGTGCATATGGCTCTATCGGCGGAGCCCCAGTCTTGCCGCGTGGGTGCGCGAGGTTGCTGTTCAATTGAGGACTCGGAAGACGCAGCGCGGGCCGCTGAGATCATGGGGATCCCCTACTATGTGTGGGATCTGGCGGAACAGTTCGAAGAGACCGTGATTGACGATTTCCTTTCGCAATACCGGGCAGGGAACACCCCCAACCCGTGCGTGCGCTGCAACGAGTTCGTGAAGTTCCGCGAGTTGGCTAACCGGGCCAAAGCTCTCGGTTTTGATGCGGTCTGTACCGGCCACTACGCGAAAAGAATTGACGGACCCAACGGGCCGGAATTGCACCGCGGTGACGATGAACTGAAGGATCAGTCCTACGTCCTCGCCATTATGGGCCCCGATGAGCTCAGTCGCGTGCTGCTGCCCTTAGGCGATGCCCCAAATAAAGCGTGGGTGCGTGAACAGGCGGAATCTCGCGGTTTAGGTGTTTCCAATAAGCCGGACTCTTACGATATTTGCTTTATCCCTGATGGTGACACCCAGGGTTTCTTGGCGGACCGCCTCGGAACGATGCCGGGCCAAATCGTTGATGTCAACGGCGAGGTCCTCGGCGACCACGACGGCTATTATCGTTTCACCGTGGGGCAGCGCAAGGGCTTGCAACTGGGACGGCCCGCCCCCGATGGTAAACCGCGTTACGTTATCGAGACGCGCCCTCAAAGTAACCAGGTCATTGTTGGCGCCGCGGAGCTCTTGAGTGTCGACCTAATTACGGGCGAGGATGTCGTTTGGCTGGACGAAAGTGCCAACTTCACCCCGAATCTGGAGGCTATTGCCCAGTTCGGTTCCTCGCTGGTCGGGCGCCCCCTCAGCGAAGTACCCGCGGACATTTACACAGTGCAGATGCGCGCCCACGGAACTCCTTCGGTGGTGAAAGCAATCGAAAGTGACATCGAAAATGGGGGACAACTGAGGTTGACTCTGGCTGAACCGGTACGAGGAATTGCGACCGGGCAGTCTCTGGTTTTGTACCGAGGGACGAGGGCGGTCGCTGAGGCGACAATCACGGCCAGCGAGCGTCAGCGGCAGCTGTTGGCAGTGTAAGGTAGAGACCGTTGGCGAGGTATGCCAACGGTAAAGCGCGCGTGGCGGAATTGGCAGACGCGCTGGATTTAGGTTCCAGTGCCCCCTGGGCGTGGGAGTTCAAGTCTCCCCGTGCGCACCCTAGTAGTTAGTTAACGTCTTCGTTGCTGAGGTCGTTGCGCACCCCCGGCAAACCGCAGTTGGGAGCCCCAGCCGGAAACGGCCATTGGAAAACGCAGTCTTCGAAACGTTTCGCAGCGCGGATTTGTCAGCAAACACTGGAACTTTCCGGTATTGTGAATTCCAGATCCTCACACGGCTTCACCAATTGGTGTTCGCAGTTCTGTTCCACCGTTACCAGTTGGCACTGCCAACGGACTAGGGGTATTCGTGACCGACAGTAACCAATTTCGTCCCGAAGGGGAGCCGATCGAGGGCGCGATCCCTCCGCCCCCACCACCTCCACCTGCGGGAGCAGTAGAGACTGAAGCTTTCTTCGTCTCCGAAGAGACACCGCAGGGCAACTTTGCTGCTGAGGGGTTCCAGCAGGCACAGGTGCCCGTTCCGCCTCCGGCACCGCAGTCACCCCCGCCGGGTTATTCTCCGCAGCCGGGTTACGCGCAGCAACCGGCGCCCGGCCAGTACGGCGCTCCCGGCTACCCGCCGCAGCAGGGTGTCCCCGGTCAGTATGCCGCTGCGCCTGCTGTTCCCGCTGGTCCCAACGCATTCACTGAGTCCTTCCGCTCAAATTGGGATGCATCTAAGAGCGTGTG
>CAYFQJ010000078.1:0-4248 GCA_964345205.1 uncultured Actinomyces sp.
CGAATATCGAGCAGGTCGGCTTCGCTGTGGGCGACAAGCTCACCAACGGTGAGGATCCCGCGACGACGCAGCGCATTGTAGGACCGTGACTGCAGGTTGAGGCTTTCGATGGGGAGAGCCAGATCTGCAGCCAGGGTTTCATCTGTCGCTGTGGGACCAATTTCGATCCCCTCAGCTTCAACATTGAGGTCGCGAGCCAAACCAAAGAGTTCAACCAGAGTTTTTCCAGCTGATGCTACCGCGTCACGCGGTGCCATTACGGGCTTGGTTTCGACATCCAGGATCATGCGGTCAAAGTCGGTGCGCTGTTCAACACGGGTCGACTCAACCTTGTACGTCACCTTGAGAACTGGTGAGTAGATTGAATCAACCGGGATGCGTGACAGTTCTGCATTCGGGTCTTTGTTTTGCGCGGCTGATACGTATCCGCGACCACGTTCAACTGTGAGTTCCACTTCCAATTTGCCGTGCTCGTTGAGCGTGGCAATGTGCAAATCGGGGTTGTGGACTTCAACTCCGGCAGGCGGAGTGATGTCGGCTGCTGTTACTTCACCGGGGCCCTGCTTGCGCAGGTACATGACGACTGGTTCGTCGTTTTCCGAGGAGAGCACCAAGTTCTTGATGTTCAGAATAATTTCGGTAACGTCTTCCTTGACCCCTTCAATGGTCTGGAATTCGTGTGGGACACCTTCGATGAGAATCGAGGTGACTGCAGCACCGGGAATTGATGACAGCAGAGTGCGCCGCAGGGAGTTGGCCAGAGTGTAGCCAAAACCCGGCTCGAGGGGTTCAAGTGTAAAACGTGAACGGTAATCCCCGATGACCTCTTCGGTCAGTATGGGTCGCTGTGCAATGAGCACGTTCTGTTCCTTTCTTTCCAATGCCCGCCATATGACATTGGATCCGAGGTCCGTTCGCGGTACCTACCCGAACGGTTGGGTGTGCAACATCGTGGATAGCCTGGTGGGGCTAACCGGAGAGGGACAGATTAGCCGCGGCGACGCTTAGCCGGCCGGCAGCCATTGTGTGCCTGCGGTGTGACATCCTGGATGGATCCAACTTCAAGTCCTGCCGCCTGGAGTGACCGGATTGCAGTTTCGCGGCCGGAGCCGGGTCCCTTCACAAAGACATCAACTTTCTTCATTCCCTGTTCCTGAGCGCGGCGAGCGGCAGCTTCAGCCGCGAGTTGCGCTGCGAAAGGGGTAGATTTACGCGATCCCTTGAAACCAACCTGACCCGAGGACGAGGAGGCAATTACGCCACCTGTGGGGTCGGTGATGGAAACGATCGTGTTGTTAAAAGTCGAGCGAATATGCGCCTGACCGTGGGTGACGTTGCGTCGTTCCTTACGCCGCGGCTTCTGTGCCGAGGAGCGAGTTTTTGTAGACATAGTTTACTTTTTCTCCTACCAGGTTGAGACCGGAAGACCGGTATCGCTCTACTTCTTCTTACCGGCGACCGTACGCTTAGGACCCTTGCGGGTACGGGCGTTAGTCTTGGTCCGCTGGCCGTGTACCGGCAGGCCGCGACGGTGTCGCACACCCTGGTAACAACCAATTTCGATTTTGCGGCGAATGTCGGCTTGGACTTCTCGTCGCAAGTCGCCTTCAACCTGATAGTTGCTGTCGATGAAGGACCGCAGTTTAACTAGGTCCTCTTCAGACGCATCTTTAACGCGAAGATCGGGGCTAATTCCAGTTGCCTCGAGTGCCTCGTGAGCGCGGGTACGGCCAATGCCGTAGATGTAGGTAAGCGCAATCTCTATCCGCTTTTCGCGGGGGAGATCGACGCCGGCAATACGTGCCATTTGTAACTCCAATATTTCATCAGAGGCCGTCACCCCAAACTACGCTCTTGCGTCCCCGGCCTCTGAACCGGGGGTAATCAGCCACAGGGCCGACCGTTGGGATGCTGTGGGAGCCTACAGGCCCCCGAAACCGTCGAGTTAGCCTTGACGTTGCTTGTGGCGTGGGTTTTCACAGATAACCATGACGTTGCCGTGGCGACGAATCACTTTGCATTTGTCACAGATTTTCTTCACGCTGGGTTTAACCTTCATTGTGGTACCTTCCGCCGTCAAACGGCAGTTTGCGCTTACTTGTAGCGGTAGACAATACGACCGCGGGAGAGGTCGTACGGGCTCAGTTCAACGACAACACGGTCATCGGGAAGAATCCTGATGTAGTGCTGCCGCATCTTGCCTGAAATATGTGCGAGCACGAGGTGCCCATTTTCAAGTTCAACACGGAACGTAGCGTTGGGTAGTGCCTCAACGACACTGCCTTCAACTTCAATTACTCCGTCTTTCTTAGCCATATCCTCCGCTTATCCTCTTGGGTAGACTTCGGCAACGCCGGTAAGCATGCCCGATCATCTACCCTACTGCACCGATTGTGACAATGGGGGTGCATTTACGTGCAAGTAATGAATCTCACGTGGGGTGGGAGCTTCAGTCCAGAACCACCGGTGTTATGCCGTAGGGCGCCAGTTCGGCAAGCCCGCTGTCGGGTGCGGTGAGGACGCTAATTCCATCGTCGAGGAGTGCCACGGTATGTTCCCAGTGTGAGGCTAGTTGACCATCAGCGGTGACGACGGCCCAATCGTCGGCGAGGATCCGGGTGGGGATGTCACCGGCAACCAACATTGGTTCAATACAGATCACCAGTCCCGGCTGGACTTTCTCTGTGCGTCCCCGAGTTCGGTAGTTGTAGACGGTCGGCTCTTCATGCAGGTGCCGTCCGATCCCGTGTCCGGTGTATCCCTCGATAATTCCGGGGGTCCAACCGCCTTCTTTTCCTGCTTCTTCCACGTAGTCTTCAATGGCAGCACCCACGTCACCGACGCGTTTGGCGTTGGCCAGAGCGGCGATACCCGCCCACATTGCCTGTTGGGTGATGCTGTCTAGTTCACTGGCCCGCTTGCCGGCTTCCCCGGCAGGAGCTTCCCCGACAAACATACTGAATGCAGCATCGGCGTGCCACTGTTCGCGTCCTGTTCCGATCATTGCTCCGCAATCGAATGAAACCAGGTCACCATTTCTCAATGGTTCATCCGAAGGGATTCCATGCACAATTACATCGTTGACGCTGATGCACACTGAGGCCGGAAAACCATGGTAGTTGAGGAAGTTCGGCTGAGCACCGGCCGCGGTGGTGACGTCGTGCACCACCCGGTCCAGTGCCTTCTGAGTAACACCCTCGACACATGCCTCCCGCAGGGCTTCATGCACCTGCGCGACTATCAGCCCGGCCTTACGCATCGACCGGATTTCGTCACGTGTCTTCAAGTGAGTGCGCGCCACTAACTCAGCCTTGCTGTTCCTCGAGGGCGGAAGCCACGCGCGCGGATACTTCCTCGATGGTTCCAACACCGTCGACTGTGACGACTAGGTCCTGGTCGGCATAGTACGTGGCGATAGGTGCGGTTTGGCGGTGGTACTCTTCCAGACGTTTCGCAAAGACCTCGGGGGTATCGTCGACCCGAGATTCCTGTTGGGCCCGGTTCAGCATTTGCCGCACCAGAACTTCCTCAGGAGCATCGATTTCGATAACAACGTCGAGCGTCAGGCCCTTCTCAGCGAGGATATCCCGCAGCTTAAGTGCCTGATCGAGGTTGCGTGGATACCCGTCAAGCAGGAATCCCTCTCGAACGTCGTCAGCACTGAGTCGGGCGGCGACCATCGAGTTCGTCACGCTATCGGGTACCAGTTCCCCACGGTTCATGTAGTCCTGCGCCAGGTTTCCCAGCTCAGTTCCCTGATCAATATTGGCACGGAAGATGGCTCCGGTTGAGATGGCAGGGATCCCCAGCTTTTCTGCGAGGATCGCCGCCTGTGTTCCCTTCCCAACGCCGGGAGCACCTAGGAAAATGATGCCTGTCACTTGAGGAACCCTTCGTAGTGGTGCTGTTGCAGCTGAGCGTTAATGTCTTTGACGGTCTGCAGTCCGACACTGACCATAATCAGCAGCGTGGTGCCACCGAAAGGCATTTGTTGTGGCTGCAGGCCCAGAGGCAACATCAAAACTGTCGGCAATGAGGCAATGAGTGCCAGGTAGATCGCACCGACAACTGTAAGTCGGTTCACGACGTATGCCAGGTAGCGTGCTGTCGGACGGCCCGCGCGATAGCCGGGAACGAACCCTCCGTAGCGCTTCAAGTTATCCGCAACTTCGTCGGGGTTGAAGGTAATGGAAGTGTAGAAGAACGCGAAGGCAAAGATCAGCAGGGCACTGACGATCAGGTACCAGG
>CAYFQJ010000078.1:4258-6495 GCA_964345205.1 uncultured Actinomyces sp.
CCATGTGTTTGTTAATCCACTGCACCCAGGCTGCATTCGGATCACCGAACTGGGCGACCAGGGTTGGCAGCATGAGGACGGAGCTCGAGAAGATTACCGGGACGACACCGGCCATGTTGATCTTGAGTGGAATATAGGTGGTGGATCCGCCGTAGGTACGGCGCCCAACCATCCGGCGCGCATACTGGACCGGAATGCGACGTTCAGCCGATTCTACGAATACCACGCAGATGGTAACCAGCAGAATCAGGACGACGATGATGGCGACCTTGCCCCATCCGCCTGTTGCGCCAATCGAACCGAACTGTACGGGCATCGAAGCGATGATCGAGGTGAAGATCAGCAGCGACATACCGTTGCCGACACCCTTTTCGGTGATGGTTTCACCGAACCACATGATGATGATCGCACCGGTTGTCATAACCAGCACCATCAGCAAATATGTCCCGAAGTTTGCATTGGGGATCACGTCTGTGGTACATCCGGGGAACAGCTGTCCCGAAGTTGCCATCGTGATCATTGTCGTTGACTGCAGAACAGCCAGGAATACCGTCAGGTATCGGGTGTACTGCGTAATCTTGGTCTGACCGGCCTGTCCCTCTTTATGAAGGTCATCAAGTCTAGGGATTGCGACCCGCATGACCTGCATGATGATGGAGGCGGTAATGTAGGGCATGATGCCCAGCGAAAAGACCGAGAGTTGAAGTAGCGCACCACCTGAGAACAGGTTGAACATATCGAGGAGGCCTGCTGCCTGCTCTGACGTCTGTGCGACACAGAAGTTGACGTTTTGGGCTGATACTCCGGGGGTAGGGATGAAAGTTCCCAACCGGTAGAGCGCCATGATCGCAAGTGTGAACAGAATTTTGCGGCGCAAATCCGGGGTACGGAATGCTTGTGCGAACGCGCGTAGCAAGCTTCCTCCTCGATAGTTTTAGTGTTTTGGGGCAACTCTCCACACTTTACTACGAATGTGGTTAACTGCGAAAATTGGTACACACGTGCAGAAGGGAGGGCAGCCGATTCCTCGGGTGCCCTCCCCCATGAACGTCAGCGTGCGGAGAGTTTACCGCCAGCTTTGGTGATCTTTTCCTCTGCGGAGCCGGACCACTTGTCGACTTCCAAGTCGTACGCCTTGGTTCCTTCTCCAGATCCCAGCACCTTGACGGGCTGGTTCCTGCGAACCGCCCCCTTGGCGACGAGATCTTCCACAGTTACGCGTCCGCCTTCGGGGAAAAGCTCTTGGAGCTTATCCAGGTTCACGACCTGGTATTCCACACGGAAGGGGTTCTTGAAACCGCGGAGTTTCGGCAGGTGCATTACCAGGTTGATTTGGCCACCTTCGAAACCGGGACGAACCTTGTTACGAGCCTTGGTACCTTTGGTACCACGACCAGCAGTTTTGCCCTTCGAGCCTTCTCCTCGGCCCACACGGGTCTTGGAGGTTTTGGCACCAGGCGCTGGACGCAGGTGGTGAAGCTTCAGAATTTCACCTTCACCGGGTACGAGATCAGCTTTGTTCTTGTTGTCAGCCATTCTCATTCGACCTCCTCTACGTCTACCAGGTGACGTACGGTCCGGATCGCACCCAAGACTTCTGGGCGGTCTTCACGTACAACGCTCTGGCCGATTTTGCGCAGCCCAAGGGTGCGCACAGTGTCACGCATGTTCTGCTTCTGCGAAATGAGTGACTTTGTTAGCGTAATTTTGAGCTGAGCCATCAGGCCGTCACCCCCGTGGCGGCCGCTTCTGCAGCTGCCTTGTCCTTATCGGCACGCTTCTCCTCTTCACCTTCGGCACGTGCCACCAGCATTGCTGTGGGGGCAACTCGTTCGAGGGAAAGTCCACGTCGGGCCGCTACTTCTTCGGGGCCTTCAAGTTCCTTGAGGGCCGCGACAGTGGCGTGCACGATGTTGATTGCGTTGGATGAACCCAGTGACTTGGTGAGGACGTCGTGAATGCCTGCGCATTCCATGACGGCACGCACCGGGCCACCGGCGATTACACCAGTACCGGGTGAGGCGGGACGCAGGAGAACAACTCCGGCGGCTGCTTCGCCCTGTACGAGGTGAGGAATACTGCGGCGAATCATGGGGACACGGAAGAAGTTCTTCTTAGCTTCTTCAACGCCCTTCGCGATCGCTGCGGGTACTTCCTTGGCTTTTCCGTAGCCGACACCTACGGTGCCTTCGCCGTCACCGACGACTACTAGGGCGGTGAAGGAGAACCTGCGCCCA
>CAYFQJ010000079.1:0-6494 GCA_964345205.1 uncultured Actinomyces sp.
TCCGGTCCTGGTAAACGTCGTCGTCCATCCGCAGTTCGTGGTTAGACAGCGGGGTTTCATCGTTCCAACAGTATGGGAGTACCTTGTATCCCTCGTAGATGAGTCCTTTGTCGTAAAGCGTTTTGAAAGCCCACAGCACCGACTCCATATAGTCCGGGTCGAGAGTCTTGTAGTCGTTTTCGAAATCTACCCAACGTGCCTGGCGGGTAACGTACTCTTCCCACTCATTGGTGTACTTGAGGACCGAGTTGCGGCAAGCTTCGTTGAACGCGGCGATGCCCATACCATCGGGACCCTCAATTTGGGACTTATCTTCAATACCCAGTTCACGTTCCGCTTCAAGTTCAGCGGGGAGGCCGTGCGTGTCCCAACCGAAACGGCGTTCCACTCGGTGCCCCAGCATGCTCTGGTATCGGCCCACAGCATCCTTGACGTAACCGGTCAGAAGGTGCCCGTAATGAGGCAGTCCATTGGCGAACGGAGGCCCGTCATAGAAAACAAACTCGTTGTCACCGTTTTTACCGGCGGGGCGCTGCTCAACCGATTTTTTGAAAGTATCGTTAGCTTTCCAGTACGCCAGAATCTCTTCTTCCAACTCGGGGAAGGATGGCTTGGGGTTAACTTCGTCGTCACCGCGGTGACGGGGCAGGCGGTACTGAGCCACGATACTTTTCCTTGTCCTCATCTAGAACTAACTTTGCTCGAGGACGACATCACATGAAGTTCAGCCGCGGTACCACCCCGCTTGACCCTTACGAGTCCGCTCAAGACAGCTGTGTCGGGCTTACCCGTTCGGTTCTACTAGAAGTTGCTGGCGGCAACCTGGTTCTTCCGAAAGCTCCCCGGCGATTCCCCACGGCTGGTGGGGCGGATCAGTGCTTTCACTCATCGTAACCCGACTGGTGGAGGCATCTTCTACAATGTTAGTGATGTTACACACGACAATTTCAGAAACCAGGAAGAAGTGGGGACATTTCGATGAGTCTACGAGCGCAGGTTTCCGGCATGATTGCCGAACCAGTCTTGCGATACACCGGCAAGCAGCAGGCCGTTTTAGAAATTAGGATCAACGCCACCGCTTCGGTGCGGGATCCAAATTCAGGGCAGTGGAGCGACCTGGGTGCGCCGCTATGGGTCAGCGCCCAATTCTGGGAAGAGCGCGCCGAAGCCCTGTCCCAACAGTTACAAAAGGGCAACCGGATCACCGTTGAAGGCACGCTGGTGGTCGAAAACTATCAGCGCCGCGACGGCGGGACGGGAACCGGATACAAACTGCACCGGCCCCGATTCTTGGGTGTCATCCCAACCTCGCAGGGAACATCGCCGCGTGAGGGCGCCACAGACAGTTACCGTTCCCCCTCGTCCTACCAGCCGCCTCACGAAAACGAGGCGCCGTTTTAGCGAAGATCCGCACTGGCCGGTGTGTAACAATCCGGTTTAGGAACGGGAAACGGGCCTGCCACTGGCAGGCCCGTCCCATCCCATCAACACCGTGTCAAAGAAAACTGTCAAGGCGCGTTTAGACAATTCCCTTGCGCACAATCACCACGGTACTCACCTTTTATGAGTAAAGACTCCGCCCTTCCTGGGAAATCCCTCAGAAAATTTGACCGCCTTTCACGCTCGGCGCAGCTCCCCGTGGGCGCGAAGTGGCATTTCACGTTTAGAATGAGTCCATGACTGATGATCTCTTAGCCCAGGTAATCGACCTTACTGCTATGGACCGCACCGTCCGACCTCAAGACGATTTTTTCCGCTACATCAACGGCACGTGGTTAAAGGAACATTCGATTCCCTCAGACCGCGCCTCAGACGGCGCCTTCTACGCACTGCGTGACCTGAGTGAAGAGAACTGCCACACGATCGTCAAGGAAGCTGCCGAGGGACTCCTCGACGACCCGGACGCCGAACGCATTGCGACAATCTTTGCCCAGTTCATGGACCAGAAGGCCGTGAACGCCGCGGGTGCCGCTCCCCTAGAACCTTTCCTCGCGCCGATTTTTGCGGCCACCAGCCACGAAGAGCTCGTCGCCGTCGCGGGGAAACTGGCGACCATGGGAATCGGCGCGTACTTCGCCGACTACGTGAGCACCGACCTCAATGACTCCTCCCGCTACATCCTGTACCTGAGTCAGGCCGGCCTCGGGCTACCTGACGAGTCGTACTACCGGGACGAAAAGTACGCGGAGATCCGCGAAAAATATCTGCAATACATCAAAGAGATCTTCACCCTCGCGCAGGTTGAAACCTCAGCCAAGATCGATGACGCCGCCCAGTGGGTTTTCGACTTCGAAACTGAACTGGCCAACCACCACTGGGACGTGGTGCGCGACCGCGAGGTCGAACAGCAGAACAACCCGAATACCTGGTCCGAAATCGTCGCGGGCTACCCCGAATTTGATTGGGATGCTTGGGCCGCTGCTCAGGGGATCGACACGGCTAAGATTCCGACTGTCAACGTGAACCAGCCCGACTATTTGGCTGCAGCCACCAAACTTTGGGCGAATACCCCCCTGGAGACCTTGAAGTTCTGGTACGCCCGCAAAGTCATCAGCGCCTATGCCCCCTACCTGTCTGACCTGTTCGTCTTAGAGAATTTCGACTTCTATTCCCGTACTCTTGCCGGTATTGAAGAGCTGCGGCCACGGTGGAAACGCGGTCTTGGCCTGGTTGAGGGTGTGGTCGGTGAATCTTTAGGTCGGCTGTACGTCGAACGTCACTTCCCCGCTGAATACAAACAGCGGATGGATGAACTGGTCCGGCACCTGTTGGAAGCCTACGAAGAGTCGATCTCCCAGCTCGACTGGATGACCGACGAGACCCGGGCGAAGGCCTTAGAAAAACTGGCAAGTTTCTCCCCGAAAATTGGTTACCCAACGCAGTGGCGTGACTATTCGGAATTGGAGATCTCCCCGGAGAACTCTTTGATTGAGAACATCGCGGCGGCACAGCGTTTTGAGACTGCCCGCCAGCTGGCTCGGCTCGGTCAACCCGTTGACCGCAACGAATGGTTCATGACACCCCAGACGGTCAACGCATATTACAGCCCCCTCATGAACGAAATTGTTTTCCCGGCCGCCATTTTGCAACCACCGTTCTTCAACCCTGAAGCCGACGACGCCGTGAACTACGCGGCGATCGGTGCGGTTATTGGCCACGAAATTGGTCACGGATTTGACGATCAGGGCAGCCAGTTCGATGCGCAGGGCGAAATGAACAGCTGGTGGACCGATCGCGACCGCGAAGAGATCGAGCGGCGCACCCGTGAACTCATCAGCCAGTACGACCAGTACCAACCGGCGGAGCTCGACGGGGAACACCGAGTCAACGGTGGCCTCACCATCGGTGAGAATATCGGGGACCTGGGTGGCCTCACCATCGCGTGGAAAGCGTGGGAAGCGGCCCTGGCTGAACAGGGATTGACCCCGCAGACGGCCCCCGAAATTGATGGGATCAGCGCCATCGAACGTTTCTTTGCCTCATGGGCGCGGATTTGGCGCGGCAAGCACCGCCCCGAATATGCGATCCAACTGCTCGCCGTTGACCCCCACTCACCGGCTGAGTTCCGCTGTAACGGTGTCCTCGCTAACTTCGATGAGTTCGCCGAATACTACAATGTTCAAGAAGGGGATAACCTTTGGATCGCTCCCGCAGATCGCGTCAAAATTTGGTAAAACTCGACAACTAAATCCCGGGACCCTCCGCCGCTGGCAATGCAAGTTGGGGAGGGTAACAGAACAAACTGCACAGAAAGAAGGCGCCCATGTCCGGCCTCAACCTGATCCGAGAAGAAGCTCAGCAGCGCGCAGCAACGCTGAAGGTCCAAAGCTACGCAGTGTCGCTCGACCTAACAACTGGCGAGAATACTTTCCGGTCAGAAACGACAATCAAATTTAGAGCCGAGGCCGGCGGAGAAACATTCGTTGACCTGGTGTCGAATAATGTTCGCCGCATCGTCCTCAACGGCACTGAACTGCCGGTTACCGCCCACACTGACCATCGGATCCAGCTTGGTGACCTGCAGGAAGAGAACGAACTCTACGTCGACGCCGACTGCGACTACATGCACACCGGCGAGGGACTCCACACTTTCACCGACCCGGCCGACGGGCTGCGCTACTGCTACTCCCAGTTCGAAGTTCCCGATGCACGCCGCGTTTTTGCTACCTTCGAACAGCCCGACCTGAAAGCCACTTTCACTTTCTCGGTCACCACTCCCGAGTCTTGGACGGTCCTGTCGAATACCGCCACTCCCGAACCGGTCACCGTTGAACAGGGACACCGTTTCGATTTCGCCCCCACCCAGGTGATCAGCACCTACATCACGGCGATCGTGGCCGGCCCCTACGTCGGAAAGACCGCGACAGTGCAGTCCATCGATGGGCGTGAAATCCCCCTAGGTGTCTACTGTCGCCAGTCTCTGCTGCCTTTCCTGGATGCCGACGCCATCATCGATGTCACCAGAAAAGGTTTCAAGTTCTTTGAGGACGCCTACGGCATCCCCTACCCGTTCACGAAGTACGACCAGATTTTCGTTCCCGAGTACAACGCGGGCGCGATGGAAAACGCCGGATGCGTGACCTACCGCGACGAATATATTTTCCGCTCGACACCCACAGCGTGGGAACTGGAAAATCGCGCGAACACGATCCTGCACGAACTGGCGCATATGTGGTTTGGGAACCTCGTGACCATGGAATGGTGGAACGACCTGTGGCTCAACGAGTCCTTTGCCGAGTTCATGTCGCATCTGGCCCTCGCCGAAGGTACCGAGTGGACAGACGCATGGATCGGCTTCCTCAGCCGCAAAGAATGGGGACTGAACCAGGATCAACTTCCCTCGACCCACCCCATTAAAGCTGAAATCCGCGACCTTGAAGACGTCGAAATCAACTTCGATGGCATCACCTACGCGAAGGGCGCGGCGGTACTGCGCCAGTTGGTGACCTACGTGGGTAGGGAGCATTTCTTTGCCGGCCTCCACCAGTACCTAACGAAGCATTCTTACGCGAACGCGACGCTTGACGACCTGTTGGCAGAACTCGAAGCGACCTCGGGACGAGACCTGCGTGCCTGGTCCAAAGTATGGCTGGAGGAAGCGGGCGTAACTACCTTGCGTCCAGAGTTCACCACTGACACCGACGGAAAATACACTTCAATGGCAGTCCTCCAAGAAGTTTTCACTCCGGGGGCCAGCCTTCGACCGCACCGGCTCAACGTCGCTGGTTACGATCCTGATGCTGATGGTAATATCCAAAGAACCTTCACGTGGGAGGTCGATGTTGACGGTGCGCGCACCGAAATTCCCGAAGCTGTCGGCGTCAAACAACCCGCACTGCTAATTGTGAATGACGGCGACCTGGCATATGCGAAAGTCCGTTTAGATCCTGGTTCGCTCCAATTTGCCGTCGAGAACATTGACCGCATTGCTGATCCCCTCACCCGGCGCACAATTATCGCCGCCGCTTGGGACATGACGAGGGACGCTGAACTGAGCGCCACGAACTTCATCACTTTGGCTTTGCGGGACATCACCATCGAGAGCAATATTGCTACACTGACATCGCTTCTGCAGCGGGTCGAGGTCGCCGTCTCTCGGTACTCGGCACCGAAGAACCGCGCATTCCACGCCGCATCCGTCGGCGAACGCCTCACCGTCCTCGCCAAAGCAGCTCCCGCAGATACCGACCAGCAGCGACTGCTGGTCCGTGCCGTCGCCCGTGTTGCGGTGAGCCCCGAACAGTTCGACTTTATTCACGATCTGTACACCGGGGACGCAACGCTATTTGGGCTTGACGTCGACGTGGATTTACAGTGGCTGCTGCTGATCTCCCTGGTTCGGGGAGGGCGCGCTGGAGAAACCGAAATTGCCGCGCAACTACTGAAAGATCCGACTCTAACCGGTGAACAGCGGGCGACACAGGCACGCGCCGGGCTGAACTCTGTTTCCGGGCGCGATAAGACTTGGCAGCAGGCTCTCCATGACACGGACATCCCCAACGACACCCTCTGGGCGATGCTTGCTGGGTTCTGGTCACGCGCCACCACCGAACCGGCCCTTTACGCTTCCTACGTCGAGAAATTCTTCGATCAGGTAGTCATGGCGTGGAACGCGCACACTTTCCACATTGGGTCACGCCTAATTGAAACCACTTTCCCCTCTATCCTTGCGGGGTACCTGCCCGAATACGACATTGTCGGTCGAGCACAGCAGTGGTTGGATGAACATACCGACCAGTCAGACCAGTTACGACGCCTCATCATTGAGGGCCAAGCTGATGCGCAGCGCATGTTGTCCGCGCAGCACTGCGACCAGAACTGTCCGTCCCCTCTGACCTAAAGTCACCAGCCAGTTCGGCCTTAGCATCCGTTTCACGCTGGGGCCGAACTCAGCACCGTTGCAGCCCGACGCAGCGCTTCGGAGCTTCCCCCGTGTTAGCGTTAGACCACCACCAGAACTTCAAACGTAGGAGCGACCATGAGTAATCCGCAGG
>CAYFQJ010000080.1:0-6442 GCA_964345205.1 uncultured Actinomyces sp.
AAAGCGAGGAAGCCAAAGGGAAGGCTTCGCCACGCGTTGACGAGCGGAGCCAATTGAAAGCAACTAAGCCAAGTAAAGATACGGTGAATGCACCGGGAACGAAGTAGCGGGGGAGGCGACGTTCTGACAGAGAGACCCGTTTGTCGTCCTCTGGTAACCCTTGGAAGAAGGGCTCCGGCGGAGTCGACGGAGGAGAAACATTGAGCAGTGGCGGGTCCGAAAGTTTCTTGACGGTCACCGGTCGGGTATCGATGAGGCTCATGCGGCAGCTCCTGAGAACTTTTGACGACGGTTGATAAACCAGCGGGCAAGAACGTTGACCGCCAGAGTTATCGCGAAGAGAATCATGCCGGTTGCCACCAGCGTGTTGACGTTAATTCCGTAGGCCTCGGGGAAATTTAGAGCGATATTTGAGGCGATCGAGTTGGGGTTTCGGGTCGTTAGGACAGCGAAACTGATGATTGCAGCGGGGGAGAGCACCATTGCGACGACCATCGTTTCTCCCAGGGCTCTGCCAAGGCCGAGCATCATCGCGGAAATGATCCCTGACCGGCCGTGGGGGAGGACCGCGAGCCGCACCATTTCCCAGCGAGTGGCGCCCAGTGCCAGCGCGGCTTCTTCGTTGAGTCGAGGGGTTTGAACAAAGACTTCACGACAGACGGCAGTCATAATTGGCAGGGCCATTACCGCCAAGACGAGAGCGACCGTTAGTGTTGTGCGCCCGGTGCCTGACGCGGGCCCGGCGAAGATTGGTATCCAATCCAAGTGGTCGACCAGCCACTGGTAAAACGGTTGGACGGTAGGGGCTAGAACCAGAATTCCCCAAAGTCCGAAGACGACTGAAGGGACAGCAGCGAGCAGGTCGATTAGGTAGCCGAAAATGGTTGCTAGGGGGCGGGGCGCGAAATGCGAAATGAAGAGGGCGATCGCTATTGCTAACGGGGTGGCGATCACGAGTGCGAGAAAGGCCGTCCAGACGGTACCGAAAGCGAACGGGAGTACGTACGCCCAGAAGCTGGAGGGCGAGCCCGGGAGGAGTTCGGGGTCGGCCGTTAGCGCGGGGACGGATTGGGCACCTAAGAAGACTGCAACAGCGAAGAGCGTTATGAGGATCCCGGCGCCGGCTGCCCACGACAGCCGGTAAAACATCCGGTCGCCCCGTTGGTTACGCCTAGTGGCGGTCAAAGAACGGTCATTGGTTTCTTTGAGTGGTTCTTTGGCGGCAACATCAAGTTTCATTTCTTTCCTTCCTCTCGGCTCAGAAGCGAACCGTCTTGGTTCCGGCCGACTATTCGGTGAGCACACCTTCGTTGTGGGATCACTGGATGCTGTCGATGGCCGCCACCAGCTGCTCGCGTGAGTTCTCAGAGATGGGAGCCGAACCGGCCCCCGATTGGGAAATGGCCTGACCTTCGGGCGAGACGATGAAACTTAAGAACTGCTTGATGAAGGCCGCGTCCTCGGGGTTGTCGTAGTTTTGGCAAACAATCAGGTAGGACACTAAGACGAGTGGGTACGCTCCGGAAACCTGCGGGTTCCGATCGAGTTCCAATGCCAAGTCATGCTTGTTTCGTCCCTCGACTGTTGGTGAGATTTCGACTGTCAACGCTGCGCCCTCAGGCGTGTACTTAATGAACTCGTCACCGACCTGCAGGGCCGCGTGATCCAAGGTTCCCACCTTCGAAGCATCCGCGTAACCAATGGTGTTGACCCCCAAAGAAACCGCGCTGAGGACCCCGGAAGTTCCCTGGGCACCTTCGGCTCCCGCGTATGAGTATGGGAAAGTCTCGGTTTCGCCGGCGGTCCAAACTCCACCCGATGTCTGCGCCAAATAGTCTGTGAAATTGCTCGTGGTACCGGAATCATCGGAGCGGTACACCACGGTGATATGCCCGTCGGGAAGGTCCGCATCGGGGTTGAGCCGCGCAATTTCGGGATCATCCCAGCGGAAGATCTCGCCTTTGAAGATTCGTGACAAAGTCGGCGAGTCAAGGCGCAGGTCGTGCACGCCCTCCACGTTGAAGATCACGGCAATCGGCGAAATGTATACCGGTAGGTTCAAAGCTGAGGAATTTGCCTCGCATCCGCGCAACTCTCCCGAGGCCTGATCATCTAGCATATACACATCAGATCCGGCGTAAGCGACGGCGCCCTCAATGAACTGTTTCCGCCCATTCCCAGATCCGACCGGGTTGTAGTTGACCGTCAGGGACGTGTCCTGCTGCTGAAAAGAAGCGATCCAAGCCGACTGCGCGGCCTCTTGCGCCGATGCCCCGGCACCGCTGAAAACCCTGTGCGAACTCTGCGAGGCGCCGTCCTCGTTCGCAAGGTTCCGTTCATTTACGGCGCACCCTGCCAAGGCGAAGCTTGACAAAGCAATGGCTGAGACCGCGGCGAGCCATTTTCTCATCCTCACTCGTGTTCCCCCGAGACCAAGTACGTGATTTTCTTGGTAATCGAGACCGCGTGGTCGGCGAACCGTTCGTGGTGGCGCGAAGCCAGAGTCGCGTCGATGACGTTTACTGGGGCTCCCTCGTAGCTTTGGGAAAGAAGGAGGTCGAAAACCGAAGCGTGCAGCTCATCAATTTCGTCGTCGAGGTCGCGAATCTCCATCGAGTACTTCAAGTCGAAAGTGCCGAGAAGTTTAGTTAGACAGATCGCCACCTGAACATCGAGTTCGCCCAGCCGCCTGAAAGTCGCAGTCAAAGAATCTTGGATCACGGTTTTGGGGAAACGGTAGCGGGCCAAAATCGCGATGTGTTCAGCGAGGTCGCCCATTCGTTCCAACGATGCGCTCACACGCAGTGCCGTCACCATCAGACGCAGGTCCGTCGCTACCGGGTGTTGGCGCACCAAAATGTCAATCACCAGTTCGTCCAGGTCGCTGACCAGTTCGTTAATTTGGTGGTCACCGGCAATTACCTGCTCGGCGAGGTCAAGGTCCGCGCTGTTGAACGCTGAGGTTGCGTTCGTGATGGCCGCGGTAACCAGTTCTGAGATATTCACTAGCCGGTCCTGCACTTCGCGCAGTTCCTGCTGGAAGACTTGCCGCATTGGTTCCTCCACTGTTGTGGTTGTGGCTGACTTGAGGACGGACCGCCGGTTACGGCCCGAAAACTCTTGGCAAAAACCAGTGTGCATGACTCGTTTGAACGCGCTTAGAACCCAATGTGAACAGTTGGTGAACTCTTGGTGACTTTTGATGTGGCGCCCGCCGTGAAGGATTTGTCGGACTATGCTGACGACCATGAACACTGTTTCTACCGGGGCTGTTCTGGCGGCATTCCTGCTCGGAGCGCTTTTGGGCGGTGTCGGGTACTACCTGTGGATTTCGCTGCGCGACCAACTGCGGCGCCGAGCTCGTCGACACCCGCAGATCTCTGCGGACCTTCAGTTGACCCTGGAAATGCTCCCACAGATGGCGGTGATTTTTGACCGCTCGCTGCACCCGATCGCGATGAACGCCGAGGCGCGAGACCAACCGGTCAAATTGGAAACCGTTCAACGAGCCAGCTGGTTTCGAAGCTACCTGCGCGAAGCGATGGTTTCACGTCGCTCTCTGTCGAGGCCGAGCAACGAAAACGACACATTTTGGGTTCATGTCTTCGCCCTCAGCAACGGTCTCATCGTGGCGCTGATCGACGATGAACACGAAAAATACGACACCCAGGTTTTGCGCCGCGACTTTATTTCTAACGCCAGTCACGAGCTGAACACCCCGGTGGCGGCCATCAGTTTACTTTCCGAAGCGCTGCAACAGGCGCAGGACGACCCGGATAAGGTCCGCCAATTCACTGCCTCTTTGGATGTCGAAGCGAAGCGACTTGCCACGTTGACCCGCGACCTCGCACACCTTTCCCTGGCTCAATCCGGCGGTGCCTCAGAGTCGATAGGCGTCGTCAATGCGTCCCAGATAACTCAGCGTGCCGTGGAGGTCCACCGAACCCTTGCCGAGACGCGAAACATTTCCCTCACCTTTGGCGCCGCCACTAACGAACACGACCGCTCCAAAGATTTCCTGGTGCAAGCCGATGCCCGCAGCCTCTCCATCGCCGTGGGCAACCTGATCGAAAACGGCATCATTTACTCGGATCCGGGCGGTCACGTTGGCGTTGGAATCAAAGCTGAGGGCCGCACAGTTTCCATAACTGTCGCCGATCAGGGCGAAGGTATCTCGGATCGCGAGAAAACCAAAGTCTTTGAACGCTTCTATCGGACCGATTCGAGTCGCACCCGAGAAACTGGCGGGACCGGCCTCGGACTGTCGATCGCCAGAAATACTGCGTTAGCGTTGCGCGGCGACATCACCGTTTGGTCACAACGCGGGGTCGGGTCAACTTTCACATTCACGCTGCCCAGGGTTCGCCAGCAGGCAGTGTCAGAATCCTTGGGTACAGGTCAAAGAAAGGAATGACATGTCGACACATATCCTTCTGGTTGAGGACGAAGCATCAATTGCTCAACCCCTGGAATACCTGCTGCAAGCTGAGGGTTTCACGGTATCCACCATCGGCAACGGTACGGAAGCCATCGAAAATTTCGCCGAGGTGGCAGCAGATTTGGTTTTGCTCGACCTCATGCTCCCGGGAACTCCGGGGACTGAAGTGTGCCGCCAGATTAGGGCGCAAAGTACGGTGCCGATCATCATGCTAACTGCCAAAGGTTCCGAGATCGACAAGGTCGTCGGGCTGGAACTCGGAGCTGACGACTATGTCACCAAACCGTATTCTGCCCGGGAGTTGATGGCCCGGATCAAATCACTGCTGCGCCGAGTTCGCGACACGACCGCCGATGCTTTGGACGCTCTCGCTGCGAGTCAAGATGACGAGGACGTGCTGGTTGCCGGCCACATCGAACTGAATGTGGATAGACATACGGTTACCGTCGACGGTGAAGAATTGACGTTGCCGCTCAAAGAGTTCGAACTGTTGGAGTTACTCATGCGCAATCAGGGACGCGTACTAACTCGAACGCAGTTAATCTCACTAATTTGGGGCAACGATTATGTCGGAGATACGCGTACGTTAGATGTACATATTAAAAGGTTGCGTCGCCGGCTTGAAAACGGTCCCGACGGGCCCCGGCTAATCACCACTGTTCGGGGAGTGGGGTACCGTTTCGATTAGGCAGGTTTCGTATCCCGCTAATTCGTCGCTACTTGCACACCCAGATGTGACGGCAGATCGGAATTTTTACAGACATGTTTCAACGCTCAGCTAAGTTCTGGTGGATAACAGGCATAATTGCCGCGACCGTTTTACTCCTTGGGGGATTGGTTCTCGGCTACGGCATCTACTATTCAAACCACGCTCTGCCCCGAACATCCCTGGCGGGGGAAAGCGTCGCAGGAATGACCCGCGCTGAACTACGCGAGAGCGTTGCGCAGCGTGCTGAAGACGTCCGAGTCGACGTCGTCCTCGCAGATAATGAGAAGTCAGCGACTCTGGAAGAGCTCGGGTACCCGGTCGACATCGATGCGACCGTCGACGCAGTTTTCGCTGAAAACAAGAACTGGTTTCAACGCTTCGGAGCGATCTTTGCCGCAACCGAGCTTTCAGCAGTCGTTTCGAAAGACAACGAAGTAGCCCTCGAATTCACCGCTGGGCTTTTAGAGGAAATCGACGGCGCGCCAGTTGACGCCAAAGTCATCCTCGCAGCTGATGACAGTTCTTTCGAAGTGGTTCCCGCGAAGGTCGGAACGGGAATCGATGCGGAAATCTTCGGCGCCGCAGTGGAAGCCGCTGCCTCCCAGCTGCAGACAGCAACAGTGTCACTTGAACCACTAGAACTCCAAGCGGAAATTAGCGACTCTGAGGCTGAGGCCGTCGCCGCCGCGGCCAACAAGATGGTGAATTCCGAAATTGTTCTGTACGGCGGAACCGAGTCTTACGCCCCGGATGCTCAACAAAAAGCCTCGTGGGTCGTGCTGCCGAAAGTGACCGATGGAAGTTTTGGCGAGCTGACCGTCAACAAAGAATCCATTGAGAACTGGGTGAACGAAGTCAGCGCTGAGGCCGACCGAACTGGGACGCCCGGGCAGAGGACCATCGATAGCTCCGGCAAGGTACTTGCGGTGGTTAAAGAGGGCGTCGAAGGACGATCCGTGAATAACTCTCAAAGCCTGGTTGACGAACTGGTGGCGGCATTCACTTCCGCCTCATCATTCTCGGGTGAGATGCAGTTCGACACTATTCCAATCACTTGGGAGGACCGCCGGATTGCGGCCGGTTCACAAAATCTGGCGTATCAGGCCGCTGAGGGCGAAAAGTGGATTGATGTTAACCTCAGTAACTACACGACGACGGCCTACGTCGGCTCGACCGTCGCGATCCCGTCAATACCGATGGTGCCGGGGGCGCCTGGGACTCCAACGAAAACGGGAAATTTCGCGGTCTACGCCAAAGTGCCCGAACAGACGATGCGAGGTCTGAACCTGGACGGG
>CAYFQJ010000081.1:0-1208 GCA_964345205.1 uncultured Actinomyces sp.
GTCTTCATCTTCAGGTGAGACAACGGAAACTCGGTAGCCCAGTTCGGCACCCAAAGTTTCAAAAGTGCCCTGATCCAATGACTGCGTCGCTGTTGCCATCTCTCCCAAGTGGAAGAGGACAGTAACCAAAGCTGCGGGGTTGACGTTAATCTTTTCCGCCAGGTCAGCCAGTGAAGCTCCCTGTCGGATCTGAATTTCCTGGTCGTTGCCGCGAGGAATCGAGACGCCACCAATTGCCGGTGCCGACTGATCTTCAAACTCTTGGCGTTTGGCCCGTTTCGACTTGCGACCACGGGCTGAACGTCCAGTTCCCCGGCCGAATGCTCCCGGAGTTGAACCGCGACCACCGCGACCACGAGGAGGACCGAATCCTCCCGCGCGCTGCGGACCGCCGGGGGCGCCTCCGCCACCGGGACGGGCAACGCCGCCACGGCCACGGCCGCCACCTTGACCTGTGCGAGGTGCTTCTTGAGCAAAGCTCGCAGAGTTCGGCATCATGGTCGGGTTAGGACGGGGACCGCCGGAACGTGCTGGACGCGGTGCGCGCGAGCCAGGACGGGACGACGAACCTGAAGTCGTGGGACGTGAGCCAGCACCTGGTCGTGGTGCTGCCGGGCGAGGACCGCCAGGACGAGGCCCGGGTCGTGGCCCACCGGAACCGCCCGGACGGGGCATTCCCTGGCTGGCCGCATAGGGGTTATTACCGGGGCGAGGACCGCCGGGACGAGGCCCAGGTCGGGGTGCGCCCGGCTTCGGAGCCGTGGCCTTCGGCTTGGCTGCGGGAGTTTTCTCCTGCGGTTCAGCCGGTGTCGGAGCCTTCTCTTCAACCTGCGGTTCCGCAGGAACCGGCGCTGCCGGCACCGGAGCTGGACCCGGTTTTACGCTCGGGTCCTTAGGTACGGCAGGTCTCGGAACCGGAGCCGGAGCCGGGGCTTCCTCGCTCTTAGCGGCCGCCTTGGGTTTAGGAGCAGCCTTGGGTTTAGGAGCAGCCTTAGCTTTGGCTGCTGCCTTCGCCGGGGTCTTCGGCTTCGCTGCTTTAGTCTTAGTCTCTTTAGCTTCTTCAGCTTCTTTAGGGGCAGCCGCGGGGAAGTCCTCCCGCATTTGCCGCACAATTGGCGCCTCCACCATTGAGGAAGCCGCCTTCACAAACTCGCCTTTTTCACGCAGGTGAGTAAGTAAGTCTCTACTCGTGATTCCGAGCTCTTTTG
>CAYFQJ010000081.1:1290-5986 GCA_964345205.1 uncultured Actinomyces sp.
AGCTCATCGCTGGGTACTCATCGGGTGCCCATCAGCTTCCAACCCGCTTTCGTTCAAGTGTCCAGACACACGGTTATGCGTCCTCGTAATTCACTGTTCTTCCGGTCTGCTGATCCGATCAGAACGCCGCGCCAGCAGCCGCTGCGATTTGTTTTCGCAACGTTTCCCGATCGTAGTTCCCGGTGCGCAAAGACCGTTCCAAACGCCCCTTATGCAAGGCGTTTACTGAACAATCTTGTCTCCGGTGCACCCAGGCACCACGCCCACCAAGGTCACGTGCAGTATCAACCTGCACCACCCCCGGGGTAGCGGCCACAAGGCGCAACATGCTGCTCATAACATCGCTTTGCCCACAGCCAACACATCGGCGGATGGGAGCGTGCGACATCACGACCACCACTTAACTAGATTAACAGTTCCCCAGTAGTCTAATGCACGCCTCAGCCAATATCGGCTGTCCCCTCTGAGCGAATGGTCACGTCATCAGGGATCGACGACCGTGAAGCACCAACTTCGCCGTCCTGTTCCTGGTCAGAGTGAATATCAATATGGAAATCTGTCAGACGCGCAGCTAACCGCGCATTCTGTCCCTCTTTACCGATTGCCAACGACAGTTGGAAATCCGGGACGATGACCGTCGCCGTCTTATTTTCCTCAGAGTGAACCACCACGCGGCTGACCCGAGCGGGCGACAGAGCATTGGCGACAAAACGCGCCGAATCTGCCGACCAATCGACGATGTCAATCTTCTCGCCACCAAGTTCGGCCATCACGTTCCGCACGCGCCCACCCATAGGGCCAATGCAAGCGCCCTTGGCATTCACGCCGGGACGGTTAGCCACGACGGCGATCTTAGTGCGGTGGCCGGCCTCACGCGCGATGGCCTTAATCGAAACCAAACCATCTTGAATCTCGGGGACTTCCCTGCGGAACAGACCCTCAACCAGACCCGGGTGAGTACGGGACAGGGTGATGCGAGGTCCCTTCTCGCCACGTTCCACACCGACAACAAACGTTCGGATCCGGTCACCGTGCTCATATCGCTCGCCCGGAACTTTCTCGGGCTCAGGGATGACTCCTTCAAAGTCGTCACCGATACGAACCACCGTCAGGTTCCGATCGCGGGCCTGCTGGACGACGCCGGTGACCACTGTGCCTTCTTTACCTGCGAAGGAACCCAAGATCCGTGAATCTTCAGCTTCGCGTAAACGCTGAGAAATGATCGACCGTGCCGTCGACGTTGCGATCCGACCAAAGTTGGTTGGCGTGTCATCAAATTCGCCAATCGGATTGCCGTCCTCGTCTTCGTCCACCGCCCACACCGTCGCGCGTCCCGAGTTCTTGTCAATCTCGATCCGCGCCTCGGCGATGGCCCCAGGTAGGTTGTGATACGCCTTGAGCAGAGCCTCTTCAATTGCGTCGACGAGGGTGTCCAAAGTGATGCCCTTTTCGTCCTCGACCAGTTTGAGTACTGACATGTCAATTTCCATGCGTCTAGCGCCTCCCCTTTTTCGAGCGGCCGCCAGCGTTGAACTGAACTACCGGTCGGGCCCTGCGGACATTAGCGTACGGGATTTCGCGGTTCCCCTCGACTGTTTCCACAGTGAACTGCTCGGGGCCGACCTCGGTGAGTGTCCCTTCAAAGCGGTCGCCATCACGCAAACGCACCTGGACCGTGCGGTTAAGGTTGCGCTGATAGTGACGAACCTGGGTCAGATTGCTTTCAGCACCGGGAGTTGAAACTTCCAGACTGTAACCGGTCTCTAACGGGTCGGCCTGGTCCAAAGCATCGGAGTAGAGCCGCGAGATCTCGGCAACCTGATCGATCTCTAGTGACTCGATACCTTCTTTACGATCAACTGTGACCTCGACGACTGTTTCGGCACCACGTTGGAGGACACGGACCGCCTCAACGACCACTTCGGGCCCAGCGGGAACCCCTCGCAGCAGCTCTAACAGCTGCTGGTCTAGTTCTTCAGCGGTACTCATCAGTTTTCCCTTCTCGGCAACACAGCGCTTCCGGTGTACATGGTACCGGCTTTACAGTGGAATGATCAGAACACGATGATGAGAGCATAAGGCCGTTTCCCGAACAACTAATAATTCCGAGGTAGCAACACAATGTCCCAACTTCTTCAATACTGGAGACCTCTGGCTGCGGCAGCCGTCGCGATTGCTGCGTTCAACCTGGGCGCGTGTACGACCTCAATACCGACGGGCAGTTCGGGTGGGACAGCTACGTCATCGGTGCAGCTACCGGCCTTGTCGGATGCTGCCAGCTACCGCGATTCAGTGGCTCGGACCGAGGCTGCGATTGGTGATTCTGCGGCGGTAATGGCCGCGATGGCCACCGAATGTGACAGCTGTGCGACCCGGTTACAGCAGGTACAGGCCGATGCGGAAATCCGGTTAGAGAAGCTGGGGGGACAGTGGGAACCGTGGCCGGATGCAGATGCGGAAACGCAGGATTCGCTCCCCCAGCCGGCCCCTGTGGGAGATGCTCCTCTAACCCCGAAGGACCTGGTGGCATACATGCTTTTGAGTTCGACTGCACAGCTCCAAGAGATAACTGACACGCCTGAACTGACCGCAGAAGAGGTCGAAGTCACGGGTGCGGTTCTGGCGGGCAGAATTCTTTCGGCACACAGCTTGGCCGCTACTTATGAGGTCGATATCAAAACTGCCACCGCTAACTTCCCCAGTGCCGCGATGTCCCCCGCGGCGCTCCCTTTTGCAACTATGGGCGACGAGTCCAGCGGGACCGACAGCAACGATGGTGACAGCCCCCAGTCGAATGCCGAGGGCGAAGAGCGCGGCGAGTTGGTCGTAGCTGCCTACCGCACCTATGACTGTGTGGCCGGTTCGCTCCCCTTCACTTCGCTTCTGAACGTTTCCCCCGAATTAGAGGCCAGCCTTTTTGATTCACTCACCGCCAGACTGGTCCAACTAGACCGCATGGAGGAAACCAACCGCTTCGAAATTAGTCGAGATGCCCGCTGCGTCCTCGAAACCGTGGTCCCGCAAGAACTGTTCAATTCGCTGATCGGGGCTGATCTGCAACTGCTGGCGTCAGGGGTCCCGAACCTGCAGAACTTGGCGATCCAATATCTGCAGACAGATCTGCAAAGTTGGCGAACCTTGGGATTACCCACCGACCCCACTCCCGGTTTAGAGTGGACTGTGCCCGATTTACCGCAAAGTGGCGACTAGTTCCTCCAGGACAATACCGGTCGTTCCAACTGTCCTGATCGGCTAGCTGCCTAGAACTTGGAGTATTGACGATGAACCGAAATGAAGCGACTCCCCGCAACCGCCGCACTCGTTTTCACCACCGGGCGGCCATGGTTTCGATCGCGGTCATAGCTTTGCTTTTCATCGTTTCGAGTGCGTTGTTTCCACTGCCGCTGTTCGTACGAATCATCTTTTTCGTCGGCCTTCTCGCCGCGGGATGCTACTTCATGGCCACCACAATGATGGTCATGATTAACAAGTCGGACCGGCTGGAAAGCTAGTTTCCGCTGGCGGCGTCCTCGCTGTCGGGTGCGGCCGATTCCTCTGCCTGCTGCTCGGCAGCCCGGAGCTGCTCGACCCTTCGCACCGTCACCAAATTAGCTAAAGTGGACCCGAATGCGGTGCCCCAAAGTCCCCACGATACGGCCAGAGTCCAAGGGGGAGTTGAAGTGCTGGTGACGAACCCTAAAGCAACCCCTAGGACTATCACCACGGCAAGGCTGCCCACTGAAGGCCCCAAACGGTTCATGCAGATTCCATTCATTTAGCTGTACTGGATATTGGGCTTTCGATGCCAACTTTCCCAGCCGACGCCTGAACCACAGTTGGGGCAGTACCCCGAAGGTAAACTGGCATGGGAAGAACAGCGCTGGCCGATAGACAAAATCGTAGCATTCTGTTCGCCTTTAATTTGGGGAATCAAAGAGTGTTCTCGGCCTTGGCGTCGCGCCGATTCGCACCACCGAGCGTGAAGAAGGAGTTTACGTGTCTGAACAACTGCCAGGAGAAAAGCAGCTGGCGCAGCTAATTTCTGAAGCCAAGAAGATTGTCTTCTTCGGCGGTGCGGGAGTTTCAACAGAGTCCGGGGTCCCCGATTTCCGGTCGGAACGAACCGTACAGACCAGTCTGAGCCAGTTCGGCCTCCCACCAGAGGTGATCCTCTCGGCAGATTTTTTCTGGGAACACCCGGAACAGTTTTACCGCTATGTTCGACAGATCCTCCACCACCCCGAGGCGAAACCCAGCGGCGCCCACATTTCTCTGGCCCAGCTGGAACGCGCGGGGAAACTGACGGCAGTCGTCACCCAGAACATCGACGCCCTCCATCAGGTGGCCGGAAGCTCCAACGTCCTCGAACTACACGGAACGTTAAGTACGTATCACTGCACCGAGTGTTCAAAACCAGCTGCCTCAGAAAACGTCATGACGCAGTTAGAGGGCGGGGCTCCGGTCCCACGGTGCGACTGTGGTGGCCTGCAAAAACCTGATGTTGTCCTGTATCAGGAGGGGCTCGACGGTGTGACGCTGCAGGCAGCTGCCGACGCGATCGGTGAGGCCGATTTGCTAATCGTCGCGGGAACCTCACTAGTGGTCCAACCGGCGGCCTCGCTGGTTACTCTGTTCCGCGGTGACAATATTGTCGTTATCAACCAAGATGCGACGCCTCTTGACGCCCGAGCAGATA
>CAYFQJ010000081.1:5996-6408 GCA_964345205.1 uncultured Actinomyces sp.
CGTCCTCAACGACAAAGTTGGTGAGGTTCTCAGCCGGGTTCTGAAGGTCCTATCTTTTGATTGTGAACCTGGTTTAGTCTGAACCTATTGAACGGGCGTAACTCCGCCAATTTTCGGAGGGCGCCGCAGCAGATTTCGAGCAGCGCTCACCTTGAGCGGAGCGCCTCTCGCGCAGGTGATGAAAATGGGGTGTGGTTACTCCATTCGGAGAAGGGGTAGTTTGAGGACGGACCAGCAGTCGCGGCACCGGTCAGATATTCAAGGGTTGCGCGCGCTCCTGATGGTTCAGGTCCTCCTTTTCCACGCCTGGCTCATCGGCTCCCCCATCGGTGTGGACGCATTCATCATGATTTCGGCGTTCCTGATGACAAGTTCATTTATTCGTCGCAGCGAGGGCAGGATGCGGCCATCA
>CAYFQJ010000082.1:0-6114 GCA_964345205.1 uncultured Actinomyces sp.
GGCAGCATCGTATCGGCACGGTCGGCGGCCGGGGCCGAGTGGGCACTCACCCCGACAATGTGGTGCCCGTTGGCACGCAGCGCACTGGCTACGGCCGGACCGACTCGGCCCATCCCAATGACGCCGACGGCTGGTCCGGTTGGATTCATGTCCGCTCCTTCGCGTTTTCAAGTTCGGGCACAGTTTCGATGCGCTGCAACCACCTTTCCGGTGGCTCACGGTAGCGGTCATCGGCGCTGTGGTCGCTCAACTGTTGGAGTGCGTCCGCCGCATCGCCCTCGTCCAGGTTGAAGACGGTGAGGGGAACAGGCCCGGGAACATGCTCGGCGCTGAGGTTCGCCAGCCGCAGGGCGCGCTGCAGGGGACCCTGGCGAAGCCGCAGCGATTGGAATCGTCCGTAGGGGGCGAATGAGGTGCGTCGGGTAAGGCGTCCATCGCGGATTACCAGGCTTGTTTCGGTCAGGGCGATGGCGCGGCGCCGGAATGTCAGTGGGTTGAACCAGCGACTGCGGCTTGGAATACCGATGAACCCCTCAGCGTCACCTTTACCATCGAGGGCTGCCTGGAGGAACCGTTCGGGGTCCTCCACACCCAGGTTGGGGATCACTAGCCACAGGGCGAGGACGGCCTGTTCGCGCGAGCCGACCGGCAGGAGGATATCGGAACGGGAGCTGGCGGCACTGTCCTGTTGACCGTATCCGGCCTGGTTGATCTCGACGCGATACCACCCGAAGAGTCGCCACAGCCACGGCTGGATGACGGCGACTGCGTGGACGCGTCGGGGCGGAATGGTTTGCGCTCGAGTTTCGAGCAGGCCACGCCGAATCTTGATTCCCTCCGCCGACAGCGCGGTACTGAAACCGTATTCTTTGCCGAAGCGAGACATCAGCACTGTCAGGCCGACCACCAGCATTGGCAGCGCCGTGATGATTGTAGGGAGGCTTCCTTCACCGTCGATCAGAGCGATGACAACCAGGAGCGCCGCCCCACCGAAGAACACTAGGATGGAAAAGACGAAGGCAAAACTGAAAAGTAAGGAGCCGACAAGTTTGCCGGTCGGGACGCGGTAAATCGGGCGCGAGGGCGCGGCCAACAGTTTCTTCCCGCGAGGCTCCAAACGTTCTTGGAGGGCGCTGCCGAAAGTTGATGCCTGTTCAGGGCCGGTTTCGACGGCCAGATCCTCGGGGTCCAGCCCGGCCGCTAACCCCAGAATCTCGGTTCGCAAATCCTCAAGGTCGCTGTCTTTCAAATACCCGAACGTGACGGATGATTCGCCGCCGCCGGCGACCTCGATGCTAATTTTCCCCAGCCCGAAAATCCGGCCAACAAGGGGGCGGACCAGGTCGATCGCCTGGATCCGTTCCAAACGGGTGTGGCGTTGGGTGCGGAACAGGATGCCGGAACGAAACCACACTGCTTGACTGTTGACGGCGTAGGAGGCGCAGCGCCAAGCCAACCACGAGTAGACCCCTAAGACAATGGCGACGACCGCAAGGACTCCCACCGCCCAGAGGACGAGGATGAAGATGCCGCGGCCCGCGAAGATCTTCTCCCACGGGAGGTTCGAGAGGGTCTCGAGGTTACTGAAAACCAGAATTGACAGGAGGGCGGCGATCCCGGCCCACGCATTTAACAGGGGGGAAAGTGGGTGCAAGCGGCGCCACTGCTCAATTTCGACGCCGTCAAGGTTCACGGGTGCAGCGGTTGGGGGTGTCTTTGTCATAGGCCGGAGAGTTCGCTTTGCCCGTTAGCGACCAGCAGGTCCCGCAGGGAACTGGCGTCCTCGGGCGTCAAGCCGGGCAGTCGAGCCTCGGTCGACGGGGAGGCCGTATTCACTTTTATTCCCGCGATCTTCAGGTACCGATCCAGGGGGCCTTCCTGCACGTCGGCGTATTGGATGCGCCCGAAGGGGACCACCACCATCGAGCGGAACATGATCCCGCGACGGATAATAAAGTCCGTGTCAGTCGTCGCCCACTGGAGGGCGCGAACCTGCCGAGGAATCAACCACATTAACCACAGCCACACCGCGAAGGCGCCGCCGGCCACGACCCAGATCCATGAGGCCACTTTCCATGCCAGCACCGCTGCCACCACCGCAATAATGCCGAGCCAAATGGTGGCAACGACGATGCGCGCCACCCTCAACTGCGGTGAGACCGGGTGAAACTCGGCGCCGTCGGGACAGAAAAGGTCACTCATCTAACTGCCTGCTCTCAAACTGGTTATTGTGGGGAATCGTCCTCCGCCAGTGTAGCCTCACAGCGATTGATCCCCCCGCGAGACTTCTTTCGGGTAACGTTCAGATAACTCTAAGAATCCGGGTCAAGAATGGAGAGATGGACATGCCCGATGGAACCGAAGATCGCTCCGCACTCCTCCTCGTCGTTGATGACGAACCTAATATACGCGACCTCCTTTCGTCCTCGTTACGATTCGTTGGATTTGAAGTTATTGAGGCTGCTGACGGCGCCTCCGCCTACCACGCAGCCCAGAAATACAATCCCGACCTGATTGTTTTAGATGTGATGCTGCCCGATATGGACGGCTTCACCGTGACTAGCCGCCTGCGCGATGCCGGTTCCCAGGTCCCCGTTCTGTTCCTCACCGCCCGCGACGATATGCGCGACAAAGTCCAGGGACTCACAGTTGGCGGTGACGACTACGTGACGAAACCTTTCGGACTCGAAGAGGTCGTCGCCCGGATCCGGGCCATTTTGCGACGCACAACCGGCGAGCAGAACGATTCGAGGTTGCGGGTGGCCGACGTGGTCATGGACGAGGACGCCCACGAGGTTCGCCGCGGGAACATCATGGTTGACCTGTCCCCCACCGAGTTCAAACTCTTGCGCTACCTGATGATGAACCAGGGGCGAGTGGTGTCCAAAATGCAGATTCTAGATCACGTCTGGGAGTATGACTGGGACGGTGACGCCGCGATCGTTGAGTCCTATATTTCGTATCTGCGCCGGAAGCTGGCCGTGGCTCCGGGCCTTCCGGAACTGATCCACACCCGCCGCGGGGTCGGGTACCTCATGCGCGACGATGGGTAGGACGCGGGGCCCCTTCCGCCGTTTCCTTTCGCATATTTCCTTGGCGGGGCGCATGGTCTTCCTCATCGTGGCGATCATGGTGACGGCACTGGCACTGATGGGGACCGCCACCATCGCCCTCCTGCAGCAAAACCTGGTCCGACAGGTTGACGAACAACTCGCGGCGTCGGCCGCACAGCTGGCAAACTCGATTTCCTCGGCCGATATCGGGCGTTACGATTCCACCATTCCTTCGAACTACTACATTCGGCGCGACACTTTGGCCCAGCCGGGGCTGGTTTTCTTGACGGCTGAAACGGAGCGGATGGCGGGGACACCAATAATTGGGGACCTGCTGAGCGACCCGAATATCCCCACCGGTGCCTCGGGAATAACCCTCCCCGTCACCGTTCACAGCACTATGCCCGGTTCAAAGTGGCGCGCCGTCGCGGTCCCAATGTACTGGCAGATCACCGCCGAATCGGCCGGTTCAGTGACGGTGGCCCTACCGATCAACAGTGTTTCGGACACTGTAAGTACCGTGATCACCTTTTTCCTGCTGGTTAGCGCAATCATTGTCGGCACTGGCGGCGTGGCCGGATATTTCCTGGTGCGGCGCTCTTTGCGCCCTCTGAAACAAATTGAGGAGGTCGCCGGGAAGATCGCCCGCGGCGAATTGAGTGAACGGCTTGCCGATTACCCGGCAGAAACTGAAGTGGGTTCGCTGACGCTCTCACTGAACACCATGTTGGCGCAGATCGAGGGCGCATTCCGCGAGCGCGACGCCACAGAGCGAAAGATCCAACAGTTCGTTTCTGACGCCTCCCATGAGTTGCGCACCCCGCTCGCGGCCATCCGCGGCTACGGGGAACTCTACCGTTTGGGCGCGGTCCCTCCCGAGGACGTCGGCGATGTGATGGCCAGGATCGAATCTGAGTCGACACGCATGGGGTCGCTGGTGGTCAACCTCTTGACGCTGGCGCGAATAGACGAAAATCGGCCACTGATTTTAGAGGACGTTAACCTCACTGAGCTGGCACTGAGCCTAAAGTCTGACCTCGAAGCGCTGGACCGTGAGCGTCCAGTCCAGCTGCTGGGGTTGACCGAGCAGCGCCCTCCCGCGAACTTGACGGTCCATGCCGACAGGGATCAACTCACCCAGGTGCTGGTGAATTTGGTGGGCAATATTCACCGTTACACGCCCGAGGCCAGCCCCGTTGAGTTGCGTGTGGGTATCCGGGGCGGGTGGGCAGTCATTGTTATCACCGACCACGGTCCAGGTATCCCCTCGGGCGAGCACGACCGCATTTTCGAACGGTTCTACCGCACGGACCAGTCTCGCGCGCGCACCTCCGGGGGGTCCGGGCTGGGACTGTCGATTGTCGCTGGAATCATTACCGCCCACGGGGGGACCGTTTCTCCCAGTACCACCCCCGGCGGTGGACTCACCATTACTGTGCAGTTACCGCTGGATCCGCCAAAGGTTCCCGGCACTGACAATCCCGGCACTATCGAAGGATCCCCCCGATTTCAGTAAGATTCGCGAGGTGACAGTTGGCGGAGCAGAAGCGCTAGACTACCCACACGGACCAATTCGGTTCGTCAGGGGCCGCTGAACAGGCAGGCAGAAGAGAGGGCACGCCGGTGAGCGCTGATATTCCACAGTGGTTAGTGACGTCGGTTGTTGACGCTTTCGCTGAGGCGGGAGCCACCGGTTCACTTGCCGACTTGGAGCAAGAAGCTGAGGCGCTGCTGCAGGTTTGGAACGGCCTGGGCGATCAGGTCCGTGACTTGCGCTACCTACTGGTTTATCGTGAACGTCTTGACGCTTTCCAGGGGGCCACTGCGAACCTGCACTTATTGTGGTTGGCGGCGGTCTACTCCGGTCTGGCCAATGACTTGACGCTGGACTTAGTTGACCTGTCTCGCGCCCCGCAAGATCCACATCGGGAAATTGGGACGCGACTGGAAAAACTGGGGGTTTCCGCTGCCGATGCTCACCGCGTTGAAGAATTAGTTTTCAAGCTGGGCGAACCCGACCCCCCAGTTGACGACTTGGAGGCGCAACTCCTGGTCGATGCCGCTCTGGCTATCTTCGCCACTTCACCGCAGAACTATCTGAAACTGGTGCGCCGCATCCGCGCCCAGTTCCCCAATATGGATGACCAGCAGTTCCTCTCTCGACGCCGCCGCGTCATCGACGAAACCTTGGGACGCCCCCACCTTTTCCTCACTCCTTTCGGCGCCCACTGGACCGCTACGGTTCGGGAAAATCTGATTGGAGAACGTTCCCGCATCGACGCAGAATTGGGACGGTTGGCCTCGCCGCCCCAACCCGAACCGCAAATCCGTGAACGAAATGTGGACCCTGCGTCCGTTCGCACCGACACCACGGTCATCCGACGCTCTCACCACCAGAAAGAATCACGTTTGGCTGCGAAATCCCGCGTCAAACCGACTGCGGATAACCGAACGGAAAATCTGGCGCCGACTGATGAACGTTCCGATTCTCTCCGCGAGCGCGACGCTGATGAGACATCGACCCTCGAATCGTATTCGGATCTTTTCGCACACCGTCGGGGCCGCCACGAGAACCTCGACGGCTGAGTCACGGCCCTGCCGTCTCGGGTCTTTCCACAGGCGGTCGTGTGGGCCTTTCCCGCAACCCCGTTTTCCGCGCCTAATTGCTCTTGGTAAACCTTCTTACTCTGGTCCTAACCGACCCGGCTAACGAAGGAGATATTCATGTCAGTTTTTCACGTCGATTCCCAACACATCGCCTCTGCAGCGGTGACCGCAGAACAGTCCGCAACGGCGATCCGCACTGAAGTAAACCAAATGCTGCTGTTTCTGGGGGGCCTCAGCGAAAGTTGGGGTGGGGCTGCCGCCGTCACATTCCAAGGCCTTCTTGACCAGTGGCGCGCCACCCAGATCCAAGTCGAAGAATCGCTATCGGCAATCAGCACGCAGCTGAACCACGCCTCACAAACCTACGCTGAAGCCGAAACTGCGGCGACGTCACTATTTGCCGGGTAGCGGCTTAGAAGACGAAACGGTCGGTGTGGGGGTTTGTCCCCCACAC
>CAYFQJ010000082.1:6145-6353 GCA_964345205.1 uncultured Actinomyces sp.
TATTTCGGAGCTTAGTACATTCCACCCATGTCGTCAGCATCACCGGCAGGAGCTGCCGGTTCAGGCTTATCAGCAATGACTGCTTCAGTGGTGAGGAACATGCCAGCGATCGAAGCGGCGTTCTGCAGTGCGGAACGTGTCACCTTGACCGGGTCGGCAATACCTTCAGTGAGCAGGTCACCGTATTCGCCAGTAGCGGCGTTCAGTC
>CAYFQJ010000083.1:0-559 GCA_964345205.1 uncultured Actinomyces sp.
CCTCAAGCGTCCCCAAGTCGATACCGTCAACGCCGGTGCGCGCCAAGGCCTCGACCCGTTTCTCAAGGATGGGCAAATTTCGTTCCGGTTGTGCGAGGGACGCGCCCATATCTGGGTGCGGCAATTGCTTCTCGGTGGTGACCCGCACGAGTACCCGCATTTTCACGGCGTGAGCCTCGGCGACGAAAACAGTCAGAACATCGACGTGTTTATCCACGTCTGCGTCCTCAAGTCGCAGCAGCACCGCTTCGAAACCCATGGCCTTCAGTCGAGGCAGCAGTCGCGCCAAAGGACCCAGCTGTTCCGGACGGTAGGCGCCCGGAAGGTCACAGACTGTTGTTTGGTGCCACCAGGACAGCGGGGCGGGCTCAGCGCGGTGGATTCTGCGAAAAGTGATTTTCGAACCATTTCGCACAGAGGGAGTTTTCACGTTTGCGTTTACCTTCCTTTGTCCACGCGCCCGCCCATGGGGACGTAAACCAGTCTAAACAGTTTACGCTAGTGATGTGGATTCTCGTGTTGTAAGTAATAGTGACCCTGTTTATGGGCCTTTTTCGCG
>CAYFQJ010000083.1:569-6314 GCA_964345205.1 uncultured Actinomyces sp.
GCGTGAACGGGTCGTAGTTGATCCTCCTATAATGTCGTCGCGGACCGATTTTGAAAGAGATCGCGCGCGGATTCTCCATTCCGCGGCTTTCCGGCGGCTCGGAGCGAAAACGCAGGTCATTGGCCCCAGTTCTGACGACTTCGTTCGCACCCGGCTGACCCATTCGATGGAGGTCGCTCAAGTGGGGCGCGGTGTGGGCCAAGAACTGGGTTGCGACCCGGATATCGTCGACGCCGCCTGTCTGGCCCACGACATGGGGCACCCACCGTTTGGTCACAACGGCGAACGGGCCCTGAACGAGGCCGCCGCCGATATCGGCGGTTTCGAGGGGAACGCCCAAACTTTCCGCATTGTTTCCCGACTGGAAACCAAAGTTTGGGAACAGGGGAGTTCGTTCGGACTCAATCTGACTCGCGCTACTTTGGATGCTACCTGCAAATATCCGTGGTCCCGCGGGAGGGGCGCCGACCCTGAGTTATCGCAAACCAAATACGGGGTCTATGAGGACGACTGGAATGTTTTCTCGTGGATGCGTTCCGAAGCCCCGCCGTTTCGCCGCTGCCTCGAGGCGCAAATCATGGATTTTTCGGACGATATCGCGTACTCGGCCCACGATATTGAGGACGCCGTCGTCACCGGCCATTTGCAGCTGGGCGACCTGGCAGAGACCTCTACCTTGGACCGGGTTTTTGCCCTCACCCAAGAGTGGTACGGCACGGACGTGGACTTGGATCAGCTGTCCGCGGCGGCGAACCGGCTGATGAAACTGCCCTACTGGCCCGAAACTTATGTTGATTCCTATCGTGGGCGTAGCCAAATGAAGGACCTCACCAGTCAGCTAATTGGTCGTTTTTGTGCGGAAGCCGTCCAAGCAACACGCGAGCGGTACGGGACCGAACCGCTGGGACGCTACCGTGCTGACCTGGTCATTCCGCATGCGATGCTTGCCGAAGTGCAGTTCCTCAAAGGTGTTGCCGCCTATTTCGTGATGAGCCCGCGCGAAGTGGAACCGGTTTACTACCAGCAGCGCACAGTCGTCCTCGACCTGGTTGACGCGTTGATGGAGGCCGGTCCGGACCAGCTGGAGGGTCCCCTCGCTGAAGAGTGGCGCAATGCGGAAAACGAAGCGGGACAGTTGCGTGCTGTCATCGATCAGGTCGCCTCGCTAACCGACGTGTCGGCAACTCAGTGGCACGCCCGGCTGTGCGGAATGTTCTCAACGCTTCTCTAAGAGCACTGCCAATGTGGTGCCCGCGTGTCGACTCTCCCGATACACTGGCGTCATGGCGGGAATGATTAAACGGGAAGATATCGAACGGGTGCGGGAAGAAACCCGGATTGAAGACATCGTGGGGGAACGTGTGACCCTCAAAACCGCTGGTGTCGGGTCTTTGAAGGGGTTGTGCCCATTTCACGAGGAACGAACCCCGTCATTCCACGTTCGTCCCCAGTTGGGTGTTTGGCACTGTTTCGGTTGTAATGAGGGCGGCGACGCCATCAACTTTGTGCAGAAAATCGACCATCTGAATTTTGTGGAAACGGTCGAGTTCCTCGCCGATAAGGCCGGGATCACCCTCAACTACGAGGAGGGGACGGGGCGGAGCAGGGGCGTCGAACCGGGCCAGCGCCAGCGCCTCCTTGAGGCCCACCGGATCGCTGAAACGTTCTATCGTGAACAGCTAAACTCTCCCGCAGCGGAGGGGGCACGCCGGTTCCTTGCCGAGCGAGGTTTCGACCAAAACATGGCGGCACAGTTCGGTGTAGGGTATTCGCCCGACAGTTGGGACGCGCTGACGCGGCATCTGCGGGGCAAGAGCTTCACCGACGCGGAACTGATAACTGCGGGGCTCCTCATCCAGGGGAACCGGGGCCCTTACGACCGGTTCCGTGATCGGGTGATGTGGCCAATCCGTGACCTGACCGGGGCGACCATCGGTTTCGGGGCGCGACGGCTAGGCGACGATCCGAACCAACCGAAATATTTGAACTCTCCGGAATCGCCGATTTACCGCAAATCTCAGGTGCTCTACGGTTTAGATCTGGCGAAACGGGACATTTCGCGGCAGCGACGCATCGTTGTGGTTGAAGGCTACACCGATGTGATGGCCGCCCAAATTGCGGGGGAAACCACTGCGGTCGCTACCTGCGGGACGGCTTTCGGGGCGGATCATGTGCAGGTGGTTCGCCGACTGCTTGGGGATGGGGCCGACCCGGCGGCGGGGGTCGCCCTCAGCGGGGGCCGCTCCTACGGCGGAGAAATCATCTTCACTTTTGACGGGGACGAAGCGGGACGCAATGCCGCCCGCAAGGTTTATGTTGAGGACCAAAAGTTTGCAGCCCAAACCTTCGTGGCGATTGAACCGCACGGGTGGGATCCGTGTGACCTGCGGCTGAAACGTGGCGACGCGGCAGTGATCCAACTGGTCAACTCGCGGATCCCGCTTTTCGAGTTCGTTCTGCGTTCCGTGGTTTCCGAGTTGGACTTGAATACCGCTGAAGGTCGCGTCCAAGCTGTGCGGATCGGGGCGCCAGTTCTTGAGGGAATCAGGGACGTGGCGTTACGCGCCGAATATGTCAGACAGTTCGCCGGTTGGGTGGGTGTCGAAGTCTCTGCGGTCCGCTCGGCCGTGCGCGACGCCAACCGGAACACGGTGTCCGCTGCGCCCCCCGCAACGTCCTCGCCCAAGGACCCGGTGGAGCGCCTGGAACGGCAAGCCCTTGAGGCACTGCTCCAGCGCCCCCTCGATATGGTCGGTCTAGGTTTCGAACGGATCGACCCGGAAATCTACTCGTCCCCAGTTCACCGCGCCGTGCATGAGGCCGTTTTTGCCGCCGGCGGCGTCGACCGGTATTTGGATCTGCTCGACGAAGCGGAATCGGCCATGGGCGTTGGTGAGGACTCGACGATGATGGCGACCCGCCGGTGGAATGAGGAGATCCGCAACTACGCCGACCCGGTAGTCGCGGAAATGGTGACCCAGCTGATTGTGGAACAACTCCTGCACGACGACCCGAAGACAGCCCGCGACTATGTTCGAGGCCTGATGCGCGCCCTCATCCGCCAAGACGTGACGCGGAAAATTTCAGCTATGCGTCGCCAACTGCAACGGTTGAGTGTCGGAAGCGAAGAGCACCAGCAGCTATTGGCGGAACTCATGGTCTTAGATGAGCAGCACCGGGAGTACGTGGAAAACGCGACCTAACCGGATCGGCCGGGGAATGAACTTCCCTTTTTCGGTGAGCCAAACCAACTCGGCAGCGTTAGTCTTAACGCAGGTCAACAGAAAGGAAGCATCATGACAGCTACGAAAGTTCCGACCATCAAGCTCAGCAACGGGATCGAAATCCCCCAGCTCGGGTTGGGTGTTTTCCAAGTCCCGAATGACCAGACCGTTGAAACCGTAAAGTCAGCGCTCGAAATTGGGTACCGCCACATCGACACCGCCGCCATCTATGGCAACGAGGCCGGCGTGGGGCAAGCTATCGCCGAGTCCGGTATTCCGCGGGAAGAACTGTTCATCACTTCCAAAGTGTGGCCCTCAGATTACGGGCATGATGCGACGCTGAAAGCCTACGAAGAGTCCGTGAAGAAACTGGGCGTCGAGAAACTCGATCTGTACCTGATTCACTGGCCCGCGCCGAAACAGGGTCAGTATTTGGAAACGTGGCGCGCCCTGGAACAGATTTATGCCGAGGGCCGCGTTCGTGCCATTGGGGTCTCTAATTTCACTCCGGGTACGCTCAATGAGCTGGTGAATGCCGCGAAGGTTCCTCCCGTTTTGAACCAGATCGAAATTCACCCCCGGTTCCAGAACCGCACGGTCATCAAGGCTGATGATGAACTGAATGTGGTCACCGAAGCGTGGAGTCCCCTCGGCAAGGGCACCGACCTGGAGCAGAAGGACCTGGTTGGGATTGCCGGCGAAGTTGGGAAAACCGTGCCGCAAGTTATTTTGCGCTGGCACATCCAAGAGGGACGGATCGTGATCCCCAAGTCGGTTAATGCGGACCGTCAGAAAGAGAACTTCGAGGTCTTTGACTTCGAACTGAACGCCGAACAGATGAAGATCATTAACGGCCTCGACACGGGCACCCGTTTGGGTCCGGACCCGGATGATTTCCACCCGTAGAACTACCTGAGTAGTTAACAGAGGGCTCTCCTCCTGCCACCAATGAAAACTTGGTTGCGCGGGAAAGGGGGGCCCTTTTTGTGTGCCCGCATGTTCACGTTAAGACATGCCACTTCGGCATTTTGAGGTCGTAACGAGAAAGAGCAGGGAATGACGAAACTATCGCAAGGTCTAAAACAGCAGCGGAATAAGAAGGGGAGGGAACTGGAACGGAAGCGCCAGGAAAGGAACGAAAGGATGCGTGAGCTGCAAAGTCGGCTCGGGGACGCCGTCGACGAGCTGCGGAACTCGGAAAGGTGGCACGAGTTCTTGCGTTTCGCTTCATCGTTCCACCAGTACTCGGTGAATAACTTGCTGCTCATCCGGCTACAGTGCCCACACGCAACCGCCGTTGCCGGGTTCCGGCAGTGGCAATCCCGGGGCAGGCAGGTCCGCCGCGGCGAAATGGCGATCCGGATCTTCGGGTTCGCGAAACGGAAACGCGTAGTTGAGGGAGGTCCCCCCGGGGCGGGTGGACAGGAGGAACAGGTTTATTTCCCTCCCGTGAGTGTTTTCGATATTTCTCAAACCGACTCGATTGACGGAACGGAACCACCCACAATCAGCGAACCTCTCGCCGGGACAGCAGGCCACGAAAACGTCGACAAGGTGGTCGCACTGTTGGAGGCGCGGAACTGGACCGTGGAGACCCGACCGCTAGAGGGCGGAAGGAATGGCTACACCATGATGGGCGGACAGCGCCGGGTGGTGATGGCAGAAGGGTTGGAACCAACAATGCACCTTAAGACCCTGCTGCACGAAACAGCTCACGTCCTGCTTCACGCTGAAGATGAAGTTGGCAAACTGTTGGAGCGGGACGTGCAGGAAGTCGAAGCGGAAAGCGTTGCCTACGTCGTGGCCGGATACTTGGGGATCGATACAGCGGCCTATTCCGTGGGTTACGTGGCCGGGTGGGCGGGGGCGGACACGTCAGTAATCCGGGATCATGCCACCCGCGTGATCCGCGCGGCCAACACCGTCATCACCGAACTGGAAAATGAAACCGAACCCCAAATAGAACCGATCATTGCGAAATAGAAGCGGGGACGACCGGCGGCCCCAGAGTTGGAATCGCTGCAGGACGTTCTCGTCCCTGAACTCCAACTCGGGGCCTCCGGAAGTTCAGCCCTTGCAGTTAGCGGCCCTTGCGAGTCATGAGGGCGATCAGTCCGATGGCCACGCATGCCGCGGCGACGGGGAAAAAGATCACGGCCGCCGGACCCGTTGCGGCCAACTTGGGCGGAACCGGAGCGGCGCTGTCCTTTGGAGTCTCCACAGGCGCCGGCGAAGTGTCGGTCACCGTCTGGGAATGTCGCGCCCCATCAACGAGGGGGGCCTGCGCCCACGCGAGGTTCACGACCTGACCGGCCTCAACAGCGTCCTCCGTAATCACATATTCGAAAGAGCCCGAGCAGTACGCAACTTCACCCACCCCGAGCCCGGCCCCGGCAGCGAAACAGTAGGCGTCGTCCAGGCCCAACAGGGGGTCGCTCAACGTCACCTCGACCAGTGGGAAGTCACCCGTATTGGCGACCTCAAACTCGAACCGGATCACGTCCCCAAGGTCCCCAAGAAC
>CAYFQJ010000084.1:0-1875 GCA_964345205.1 uncultured Actinomyces sp.
CAACCGGACTGCGACAGGTACGACCTGCAGACCGCGACAATAGTGCCGAGGAGGAAAACAAATGAGTTTGGCCTGGTACATCGCACTCGCACTGATAATTTTTGCCATCGGTGCGGTCACCGTAATTGTTCGTCGGTCGGCGATCATCTCCCTGATGGGGATTGAGATGATGCTTAACGCGGCGAACCTGGCGTTCATTGCCTTCGCCAGAATCATCGGATCGGTGGAAGGACAAGTGATGGCATTCGTCGGCAGGGGTGTTGCTGCCGCCGAAGTCGTGATTGGGTTGGCCCTCATTGTTGGCATCTTCAAATCTCGAGCCACCACAGACGTTGATGACGCTGTGGCACTGCGCAACTAAGAAAGGTAGAAAATGACTCTCGTTAGCTCTACGGTTGCCGGTCTGCTACCTTTCACGGTTGGCACCACCCCGATTCCCGCCACTGGCGCTGCCAGCTGGGCGTGGCTCCTCTTCGTCGTCCCCGGCGTTGTAGCGGGGCTGCTGCTCCTGCTCGGTAAACGTTCCGATAAGTGGGGACACTGGCTGGCGATTGCTTCGACCGTATTCAGCACCGTCCTCGGCACCATCATTGTTCTCCAGCTGCTGCAGGCACCCGGTGGTGAACGACGCTTCACCCAAACACTGTTCTCCTGGATGCCTGTGGGCAGATTCCAAGTGGACTTCGGAGTCCTAATTGATCCGCTATCCATGACCTTCGTGATGCTGGTGACCTTCGTTGGCAGCCTCATCCTGATCTACTCAGTGGGTTACATGGCGAAAGATCCGGATCGGCGCCGGTTCTTCGCCTACCTGGCGCTCTTCATTGCGGCGATGCTCGTCCTCGTCCTTGGGGACTCGTACGTGACTCTCTTCTTCGGCTGGGAAGGGTTGGGGCTCAGTTCCTACCTGCTCATTGGGTTCTGGAACCAGGTTCCTGCCAATGCCACCGCCGCCAAGAAGGCTTTCATTATGAACCGGATTGGCGATGTGGGTCTCCTCCTCGCCATGATGGCGATGGTCGCGAATTTCTCTTCGACCAACTTCACCGCTGTCAATAACGGGGTAGCGGGCCTGAGCGAAGGCCAAGCCACACTGATCGCACTGCTGCTCCTAGTTGCTGCTTGTGGTAAATCCGCACAGTATCCGCTGCAGGCCTGGTTGGGGGATGCGATGGCGGGGCCCACACCGGTCTCGGCGCTGATTCACGCCGCGACAATGGTCACCGCCGGTGTTTACCTGGTGGTCCGTTCCGGAGATATCTTCCTGGCCGCTCCGATCGCCATGACTGCTGTCGCCGTCGTTGGTTTGGTGACGCTGCTGCTTGGAGCAATCATCGGTTGCGCCAAGGATGACATCAAGAAGGTTCTGGCGGCCTCAACAATGTCGCAAGTCGGCTACATGATGCTCGGCGCCGGCTTGGGCCCCATCGGTTGGGCCTTCGCGATCTTCCACCTGCTGGCCCACGGTTTCTTCAAGTCGTTGATGTTCCTCGGGGCCGGTTCCGTCATGCACGCCATGAACGACCAGGTAAATATGCGCCGATTCGGTGGTCTCCGCCGAGTCATGCAGGTCACCTGGATCACCTTCATGGCCGGTTGGCTAGCCATTATGGGCATCGCACCGTTCTCGGGATACTGGTCCAAGGACCGCATCATCGAAGCGGCTTTCGCTGCCGGTTCATTCGGTAACAGCACCGGCGCTTGGGTGGGATGGGTCTACGGAATCGTCGCCATGCTGGCAGCTGCCATCACGGCCTTCTACATGTCGCGACTGTTCTTCATGACGTTCTCCGGGAAAGCCCGCTGGACTACGGCTGCCGAAGGCGATGCGGTGCACCCGAAGGAATCCCCAGCGATCATGACCGTGCCAATGAT
>CAYFQJ010000084.1:1885-6296 GCA_964345205.1 uncultured Actinomyces sp.
TTCGCTCTGGGCCTCGGCGGCGTCCTTGCCTGGGACAACCGGTTCATCAGCTGGCTGGTTCCCTCAGTCGGCGAAACGGTTCATGCCGACCCGGTTATTCCCGCGCTGGCAATCCAAATCATCACGCTGACGCTGGTCGTCGTCGCCGCACTGGTTGCTTACCGCAGGTACGCGGTAGATAAGGTGTCCGAAACGGTACCTGCGGGGAACGTCCTCACACGGGCTGCTCGTGCCGACTTCTACCAGGATGAGTTCAACGAGGCCGTATTCATGGCTCCAGCGGTAGATGTCACGACCGGTATTACCGCAGTTGACCGCTACGGCATCGACGGAGCAGTCAACGGCATTGCGCGGCTCACCAGCTGGTTCGGCAAGGTTCTGGCCCGCACCGAATCAGGATATGTACGTGCATACGCCAGTTACATTTTGGGCGGCGTCGTAATCGCCCTGGCAGTCGTCCTCGGGTTTAGGCTCTCAGGGGCGGGAGGAGAATCGTGGAAATGCAAATTATTCCGGGGAGTTTCCCCCTGCTGACCATTTTGGTCGCGATTCCCGCCGTCATGGCGCTGATTTTGGGGATCGCCCCCAGGTTGCGCGCCTATGGACGTGAAATCGCCATCGGCACGTCGCTGGTCGAGTTCGGCCTAATCATCTGGGCCGCCTTCATCTTTGACTGGACCGCCGCCAGCAGCTTCCAGCTGGCGGAATCGGCCTACTGGATCGAACCGCTGGGGATCACCTGGTCGTTAGGCGTCAATGGGCTCGGCATGGTCATGCTGCTGCTCTCGGGACTGCTCGTCCCGCTGGTGCTCATCGCCACTCCCACAGGAGAACGCCGACGTGAAGGTGGCTATGCCGCCCTCGTCCTGGCTCTCTACGCGTTCATAATCGTGATTTTCTCGGCCTTCGACCTCGTGCTTTTCTACCTGGCGTTCGAGGGAATGCTCGTTCCGCTCTACTTCATGATCGGACGTTTCGGTCAAGGTAAGAACCGCGGTCGGGCCGCCATGAAGTTCCTGATTTACTCGCTCGTGGGTGGGTTGGCCATGCTCGGCGGTCTGGTGACCATTTTCGCCATCGCACCGCCGGGAACGACGAACCTGTTCCGCTACGACATTCTGGCTGCAAACCTGCCCCAGGCGGCAGTGGGCATTCAGATGGCGGTTTTCATCCCCCTGTTCATCGCTTTCGCCATCAAAGCTCCGATGATCCCCGTTCACACGTGGCTGCCAGATGTTGCTTCTGAGGCGCGTCCCGGAACCTCAGTCATACTCGTGGGTATTCTCGACAAGATCGGGACGTTCGGGATGATCGTGCTGTGTTTGAACTTTGTTCCCGGTGCGGCCTGGCAGGCACGCTGGACCGTTCTGATCCTCGCGGTTGTCTCAATCCTGTGGGGCGGTTTTGCCGCGAACGGCCAAAAGGACCTTCTCCGCTTGGTGTCCTTCACCTCTGTTTCGCACTTTGGCTTCATGATTCTGGGTATCTTCGTTGGCTCGCAGATCGCCCTCACCGGCGCCATGTTCTACATGGTGGCGCACGGACTTTCTGTGGCCGCTCTGTTCCTCATTAGCGGGTTCCTCATTGAACGCGGAGGCAGCCAGAAGATCGCCGACTACGGCGGGATGCAGAGAGTTACACCGATCTTGGCGGGGACGTGGCTGGTGGCCGGTTTGGCAACAATCGCCCTGCCCGGACTTTCCGGTTTTGTACCCGAGTTCCTGGTCCTTGTCGGCACGTGGCAAGTCAATATCGCCCTGGCGGTCTTCGCTGTCTTCGGCGTTATTCTCGCCGCGATGTACATCCTTATGCCGTACCAGCGGATCTTCACGGGACCGAAGAAGTCACGTTTGGAAAGTATTCGTGATTTGAACGCTCGTGAAAAACTGGTCGTCGCCCCACTGATAGCCGGGATGCTTGTCCTTGGCATTTGGTCGGCGCCTCTGGTTGGAACCATGTCGCAGGTTGCGGATACCCAGGTAACTAGCTACGTCGGAGCCACCATGACCGACATCGTAGAAATTAGCAGTGGGGAAGAGGGGAACTGAACGTGACTGTACTGAACTCACTGACAGTTAATTTGGCGCAAACGGGCGAATTTGTTGAACCCAGCGTCAACTGGATGCTGCTGTCACCACTGGTGATTGTCTTCGGTGGTGCTGTCATCGGCGTCCTCATCGAAGCCTTTGCTCCG
The DNA here is from genome assembly GCA_964345205.1 of uncultured Actinomyces sp. Taxonomy (GTDB): domain Bacteria; phylum Actinomycetota; class Actinomycetes; order Actinomycetales; family Actinomycetaceae; genus Scrofimicrobium. Next base: position 4,080 of record CAYFQJ010000084.1, read on the forward strand.
CGCAAGTCGCGGCGAATGATCAACGCCGTTTGGTCGCTGCTGATTGTCGTCGGTGCTTTTGTCGCCGTGGTCGCCCAATGGGTCAAGATTGCGGGTGTCGAAATGACATACGCGGAGGCGTCCAAGCAGTTGACCGGACAGTACGTCGGGGACACCTGGACAGTCGCGCTGCAGGGGATCGTCCTGATCGTCGCGGCGCTGGCACTTTTGATCGTCGTCGACCGCACCCGACTCAAAGACGGTGCTTTCGCGGCGCAGCCCTCAGACCGGCCCGGATCTGGTGAAGAGGCACTGAGCCTAGCGAAGCAGTATCAGCGCTCGGAGATTTTCCCGCTGCTGCTGTTCAGTCTCGGCGGAATGATGATGTTCCCGGCGACCCAGTCCCTGCTGACCATGTTCGTCGCGCTCGAAGTCATGTCGTTGCCGCTCTATGTTCTGGTCGCCACCGCGCGTCACCGGCGTGAAGAGAGTCAAGAGGCCGCCCTCAAGTACTTCATTCTGGGTGCTTTCGCGTCGGCGTTCTTCCTCATGGGTGCAGCTATGCTCTTCGGCTACTCTGGTGGCAGCCTCGACTTCAACGTTATTGCCCAGGCGATTCCTCTGGTCAACAATATGGAATGGCTGCTCCTCGTCGGCGTGCTCTTCGTCCTCGTCGGGCTGCTTTTCAAAGTCGCGGCCTTCCCGTTCCATGCGTGGACGCCTGATGTCTATACGGGGGCTCCCACGCCGATCACCGGCTTTATGGCTGCCGGAGTTAAGATCGCTGCCTTCGGGGCACTGCTGCGTTTCTACCAGAGCGTTGCCGCCGCCCTACAGTGGGACTTCCGCATGCTGCTGGCTGTAGCCACCGCCGCGACCATTATTTTCGGCACCGTCGTCGGTCTGGTGCAGAAAGACATCAAACGGATGTTGGCGTACTCTTCGATCGCCCACGCCGGCTTCCTCCTCATCGGGGTGCTGTCGCTGGTGGCCGGATCGGCGGCGTCGATTGCGTTCTACCTGCTTTCATACGGCATCGCCACAGTGGGTGCTTTCGGTGTGATGACACTGGTTCGCCGCAAGAACAGCGATGGCGGAATTGGCGCCGAAGCGACCCGGATCAGCGATTGGAAGGGCCTGGGGAAACGATCTCGACTGCTCGCCGGAGCGATGCTGGTATTCCTGCTCTCCTTCGCCGGGATCCCCTTCACCTCCGGTTTCGTCGGTAAGTTCCTTGTCTTCGCCGATGGTATCGGTGGGGGATTGGGATGGCTGGTCGGCATAGCGCTGGCTGCATCGGCCGCAACCGCTGTGTTCTACTTCAGGGTTATTGCCAATATGTTCTTCAAAAAACCGGAAGAGGACGTAACGGTCGTCGGCGCACAGGGCTTCACGGATATTGCCGTTGGATTTGCGGCATTCGTGACAGTTCTCCTCGGTGTTATTCCGGGACCGGTTATCAGTCTGCTTGAAAAGATTGTTATCTTGCTTCCGTGAGCTATTCATCTGTAGACCTGTCCGCACCGGCGTTGGAGTCTCGGATCCAACCGGCACTTCAACGCGTCGAAAACCAACTGCGTCAGTCAGTTAGCGGGGCCCGCGGCCTCATCGATGACCTGACGGGCCACCTGGCGAAAGCCGGCGGGAAGCGCCTCCGGCCATTGCTGACGCTGGTGGCCGCACAGTTAGGAACGCCGGAAGGCTCCGTCGGTTCTGAAGTGGTGGACGTTGCGACAGTCATGGAGATGACGCACCTGGCGTCGCTGTACCATGACGACGTGATGGACTCTGCGCCCACGCGGCGCGGGGTCTCATCGGCGCACCACGTGTGGGGTAACAACCGGGCGATTCTGGCCGGTGACGTCCTTTTTGCTCGCGCCTCACAAATCATCGCGCCCCTGGGGCAAGAGGCAGTTGAGCACCACGCCAAAGTTTTCGAACGCATGTGCTTCGGCCAACTGAACGAGACTTTCGGGCCCGAAGAGGGCGACGACCCGGTCGAGTTCTACTTGCAGGTACTGGCCGACAAGACCGGTTCGCTGGTGGCAGCCAGCGCGTATTCCGGTGCCATCCACGCCAATGCTTCGCGAGCCGAGGCCAAAATTGTTGAAGATTTTGGTGAGAAAATCGGTGTGGCATTCCAGATTGCCGACGACGTCCTCGACCTGACTTCGCAGCATGAACTCTCAGGGAAAACGCCCGGAACCGACCTGCGCGAGGGCGTCCATACGCTGCCCG
>CAYFQJ010000085.1:0-6235 GCA_964345205.1 uncultured Actinomyces sp.
ATGGGTTCGGAGCGGTCCAAACAAACGCATTCAAGTTCGGTCCATCGAGGTCAGGCAGGTTAGTCGAATTCATAATGCCCCAATTGTGCCTGAGTGCCCGTTGCCTCGCACCCCCAATTCACGCACTTAGCGCAGTATCGGGGGGATCTCAACAGGCGAACGTCATGAGCGCCCCGTACACTGAACAGTGTCTCTGGGCACTGACGCACTGATGTACTAGTCGGCTTCCGGCGACTCAAATTGATGGATAAATTTGGCACCCCAAGAAAGGCCCGACCGTGACTGGCAACTCAGCCCCACAACCGATACGTAAATCAGATGGGAAAGGCTGGCTAGATCTGGGTCCGCGCGACATCATGCGCGCAGAAGAAAACCCGGATCTTTTGGTCTCTCCCGTGACCGACGCGGGCACCCTCCCGAATTTACGTTTCAGTTTCTCTGATACACATATGCGTCTCCAGCCGGGCGGTTGGTCACGCGAAATTACCGCCCGCGAACTTCCTGCTGCCACCGATGTGGCGGGGGTCGACATGGCTCTAGAGCCGGGCGCCTACCGCGAACTGCACTGGCATAAAGAGGCCGAATGGGGTCTGATGCTCGTCGGTAATGCTCGCGTCACCTCGATTGACGAAAAGGGTCGCTACTTCATTGACGATGTCGTCGCGGGTGACCTGTGGAACTTCGAGGGCGGACTGCCGCACTCGATTCAGGCCCTTGACGAAGGTTGCGAGTTCCTGCTGGTTTTCTCGGATGCGAACTTTACTGATGACTCGACCTTCCTGCTTTCGGACTGGTTCATGCATATTCCGCAGGACGTGCTGGCCGCTAACTTGAAGAAGACCGTCGGTGAAATCACTTCCTTCCCGAAGGAGGAACTGTACATTTTCAAAGGCAACGTCCCCGGCCCCATTGATGAGGTCAAACGAACCACACCGGCCGGTCCCGTCCCGTCCCCGTTCACGCTGCACATGGACACGATCACGCCCATCGAATCAGAAGCGGGACGAGTGCGGATTGCTGACATCAACGTTTTCCCCGCGGCAAAAACAATTTCGGCGGCTTTCGTCGAGGTCGAGCCGGGCGGAATGCGCGAACTTCACTGGCACCCTAACGCCGCCGAGTGGCAGTACTACATTCAGGGTGAAGCGCGGATGACCGTCTTCGATTCGCAGGGACTGGCCCGTACCTTCGACTACCGCGCTGGCGACGTCGGCGTGGTGCCGCTGGTTGCCGGACACTACATCCAGAACACCGGCGACGAAACACTGATTTTTGCCGAGATCTTCCGCTACCCTGAATATTCGGATATCTCCTTGAACCAGTGGCTGGCGTCGAACCCCGTCCAGGTTGTTGCCGATCACCTGAACGTGACCGACGACTTCGTCGAGTCTCTGCCAACCGACGCGAAACCGGCCCCCGTGATCTGGTACGACCTGGACCGCGCGGGACAAAATCCCAGCTAGGAAGCGACCATGGCCAACGTTCTCGTCGTTTTTTCCTCGATCTTTGGGGCGAACGCTGACTTGGCGCAGCAGGCGGAAACCGCGCTGATCCGGGCTGGTGCCACCACCCGGGTCCGCGGGGTCCCGCAAAACGTCCTCGCTGCCCACGAAGTTCCGTCAGCGAAAGCCCACCCGAAAGCGGATGAAGCGGACCTCGAGTGGGCAGACGGCTACGTTTTTCTTTCGCCCGTCCACACCGCGAACCTTTCGGCGGCCATGAAAGCCTTCGTCGATAACCATCACGAGGGCGCCCTCGCCGGGAAGTTCGCCAATAAGACTTTCACGGCGATGGCTACGGCCGAGCTGCCTCACAGCGGCCAAGAAGTGGTTGTCAACACCCTCAACAGCATTGGGTCCGCCTGGGGTTGCGTCATTGTGGCACCGTCGACGGCAAACAGCACCCTCAACTCTGAAGATGGCGACGCTTTCGGTCTGAGTTTCACTTTGGAAAAAGGCAAGTTGCCTGAAGATATCGCTCCGGCGCTTGACGCTCATCTGGGACGCTTCGTCGGCCTCACACAGAAGTTGACGGCCGAGGCGCAAGCAGCCACTGAAGCGGCGACCATCGAAGCTGAAACCGACAGCCCCCAGGCGCCGCGGCACACCATTGACACCGCCTTCAACTCAAGAAGGGATACCTAAAGAAAATGACACAAGCAAACGCGGGTAGCAGTCCCGCGAAGACCAAAACGGGGGCTCCTCGGGGCTTGCCTCAGGGCACATCGATGGTGAAAGTAACCGCCCAATCGATGCATCCTGCGGCGTTCCCCCTCATGGAAATGCCAATGATCGCGTTCCTCCTCGCTATTGCGGCTGGCTCGCTGAACGCTTGGACATTCCAAAACGCGAAGACCTTCGCCACCGTCCAATCGGGAAACATTATCCAGATGGGCTACCAGTTGGCCGCTGGGCAATGGGAACTTCTGATGTTCGCCACCGGCGCGGTCCTCTCCTTCGGGTTGGGGTCCTTCTTCGCGGGGGCTTTCATTGCCACCGCTGTGCGCAATAACAAGCGCTACACGTGGCAGCTCCAGATCCTTCTTCTCATCGTCATGGGGATCGCCCTCGCCTGTATTGTCACCAAAGCGATGCGCCCCGAGTACATCACCTGGATCGTTTCGTTTGCGGCGGGCGTCCAGGGGAACGGCTTCCACAAAATCAAAGGTTTGCTGTACGGAAACGTGGCAGTGACCCTGGTGATCCAGTTGGCCTTCAACTACCTGATGCAGGGATTCTTCAAGAAACGCGCTGCCAACGGCATGTCGAATTTCTATGTTTCCGGCATGTACTTCCTGGTCCTGCTCGGCTTCGCCGGTGGGGGCGCCCTCGGATTCGGGGCCGATAAACTCTGGGAAGGTCTCTCCGTAGTGATCGCCATGGTGGTAACCGCCGGGCTGATGGTCGCGGGGCTGGCCGATAAGTCCGACCCGGATCCAACGCTCTGACCCTTCCAAGGGGACGAACTTCACCGGCCGTGAAAAAACGGCCCTGAAGAAATGGCCCTGAGAAAACTGCAGCTCCCAAGGGAACCAAACCTTGGGAGCTGCAGTGTTTTACAAACAGTGTGAACTACTTGCTGTCGTCGCGATCAGTTTCGGAGGGCGCGCCGGTCGAAGGCTGAACCGGCGGCACCGGATAGGCCTGACCGTGCGACGGGTAACCGCCCGGGTAGGTACCCGGACCAGCTGGGGGGTAATGTCCCGGCCCTGCTTGCGGATAAACCAGGAACACCGGTTGCGGCTGAGCGGCCACCAATTTCCGCCGGAACCCAACCATCCGGACGACCAGCCAGATCAATCCTCCAACGAGCATCCCAACTCCCGCTATAATAATGACCCCCCCGGCGGCCATGACGATCACCATGTTCTGCAACGCCGACCAAACCGTAGCGCCGAGCCGGTAGGCCGAGCCGTCAGGGGTGGTGCAGACAAGCGTGAAAGCATCTACGCCCTCCCCGGTCGTGATCGTCAAGATCTGTTGCAAATCATTCACCGAGCTCGTTCCGATCCCCGTTTTCGCTGTCACCATGCCGCCCCCAACAGCTTCGGGGAGACACTGGATCTCATTCTTCGAAAGATGTGGCGAATAGACCCCATACGCCGTATTCGGCTCGGCATCGATGGTGTAAGTAACACCGGATTCGTATTGTTGTTCCAGCTCCTGAAAGTCGCCAGCGCCACGTACGCCCACGACGCCACCAACAATCAGAGTCGCGAAACCCAGCGCCATCACGATGGCCGCGATAATGATGAGGCGGACGGGGCCGCGGCGCGCCTGTTTCGGATCGGGCAGCTCGACCGGCGGGTACGCGAGGTTAGCCGGCGGCATGGAATTGGGATAATTGGTGCCTGGGGGGAAAGCCATCTGTCGGTCCTCAATCATAATTGGCGTTGCACGTTAGATAGGGCGATGCAATTATTGCAGAACGCCACGCCCCAGCGGATCGAAACCGCGCAGTGGAACTTAGCAACCCCGGAAAGGTCCCGATGAACGCCACCCCCAACACTGACCGTTACGACAATCAGCAGTACCGCCGCGCTGGTAACAGCGGCCTGGTGCTCCCCCCGGTCTCTTTGGGTCTCTGGCAAAACTTCGGTGACGCCACCCCCATGGAAACGCAAGAGAACATCGTCTTACGAGCCTTCGACTTGGGGGTCACCCACTTCGATTTGGCGAATAACTACGGGCCGCCAGCCGGGAGCGCCGAAACGAACTTCGGGCGAATCTTACGCAGCCAGTTACGCCAGCACCGCGACGAACTTATCGTCACCACCAAAGCGGGAATGGACATGTGGGGCGGGCCGTACGGGCACGGCCCCTCACGCAAACACATGCTGGCCTCCCTGGATCAGTCGCTGCGCCGCCTGCAACTGGACTACGTTGACGTCTTTTACATCCACCGACCGGATGAAAACATCCCCATTGCCGAATCGGTGTCGGCCCTCGCCACGGCCTATCAGCAGGGGAAAGCACTCTACGTGGGGATTTCCAACTTCTATTCGGCCTCGGAAATTGTGGCGGCATCCGAAGCCCTAAACCGGTGGAACATTCCACTCACCCTGGTCCAGGACCGCTACTCGGCGGCGGACCGACGTATCGAAGGGGACGTCCTCGACGCGACCTCGCAGGTGGGTTCCGGAATGGTCATCTACTCGCCCCTCGAACAGGGACTGCTCACTGACCGTTACCTCCACGAGGTTCCAGCCGGGTCGAGGGCGGACCGCGGCAGTTACCTGAGCACCGACCGGCTCACCGACCATTACCGGTGGGGAATTGGGCAGCTTGCCGAAATGGCGCACAGCCGTGGGCAGAGCATCGCCCAGATGGCATTGGCTTGGACTCTGCGGGACCCGCGCATCACCAGTGCTATTATTGGGGCTTCATCCGTCGCCCAGTTGGAAGCCAATTTAGCCGCCCTCCAACATCCGGATTTCAGTGAGGACGAACTGCAACGGATCAGCGAAGTGACCCGCGGTTGGTAAGCGAAAAACAGCGAAGAAACGGTGAGTATGCGCACTGAAAAACGAGTGTTCGTCGCCGGCATCTGCAACGTCGAAACAACACTGGACGTTTCTGGATTCCCGGTCCCCTACTACCCCGTGGATTTTCCTTTTTACGGAGTGAACTCCACTGTTTCAGGTGTGGGCTTCAACGTGGCCGCCGCCTTGAAATCTCTGTCCACAGAAGTTCACTTGGCAACACTGATTGGGCCGGACCGTCAAGGCCGGTGGGTCTGTGACGAACTGAAACAGCGCCAGCTGAGCGACGACGGGGTGCTGCGCGAACTGGACGCGACATGTCAGTCGGTCATTTTGGCTGACCCGACCGGACGGCGCCAAGCGCACACCGACCTCAAAGATATTCAAGACCGCAGTTACCCATTGGAGCTGGCGACCGCCGCCCTCGCCGATGCTGATCTGGCGGTGCTCTGCAATGTCCAGTTTGCGCGGCCCCTGTTGCATGCCGCGCAAAGCGCTAACGTCCCGATTGTCACCGACGTGCACGTCCTCAGCCAGATCGAAGATGATTACAACCGCGATTTCTTGAGTGCTGCCGACATCATTTTCTTGAGCGACGAAAGTCTTGGCGGCCAAGACGCCGAGGACTACGTGCGGCGATTGGCGAGGCGTTATGAACCGAAACTGGTCGTCATGGGGTGTGGCAGCTCCGGGGCGCTCCTTTATGAGCGGGCGAGCGATAGTTTCTTGCGACAAAAGGCCCTGATGTGCCGTCCGGTTGTGAATACTATCGGTGCCGGTGACGCCTTGTTATCTGGTTTTGTTCAAGCCTATTTGGCGGGGAAGCCGCTGCGCGAATGCCTGCTGCGGGCAGTAATTTTCGCCGGTTGGAAAACCGGGGAAGCCGGCGGCGCACAAGGGTTCCTGACCTTGGAAGAACTAGAAACGCTCATGCCAACGACCGCCGCGTAACCAGCGGCTGACACCCCGATGTGAAGCTCGTCCATGTGGCGTATAGTTTGAGCTGCCAACGACCTCCGGGGGTGCTCAATAGTTTCGTTCTGGGCTTCTCCTGCCAGACGTCTTAATGTGGAGGACCTATATGTCGAATGATAATCAGCCGTACCCACCCTACGGAGCGCAAAACGACGGCCAGCAGTATCCAGCTGCGCCCGGCCAGATGCCTTACGGTTCGCCACAGCCGAACCAGATGCCTTACGGTTCACCACAGCCGAACCAGATGCCTTACGGTACGCCACAGCCGAACCAGATGCC
>CAYFQJ010000086.1:0-3280 GCA_964345205.1 uncultured Actinomyces sp.
CCTTGACGATGCAGTCTGAACCGTACCCGGAGTCCCCTCAAGACCAGTACCGTCTTCAGGCTCATGCCGAAGCGATTGAGAAAGAGGGAGGTCGACTTCCCGCCGGCCCCGGCCAGTCCAGGTGGACGATGCCGATCACCGAAGATTCCTACCAGAATGATCTCAAGTGGGGACTGACAGTGGGCGAGTGGCTCCTTCTCGCGGGCGCCACACTGACTTTTGTCGCCATGGCCGTGGCAATCGCGGAGGGAACCAGCATTACGGCGAACAGTGGTGTCACACTGGTGGCACTGATTCCGCTGGCTTTTGTCTGTTTGGTCCTAATCTGGCTTGACCGGTGGGCACCGCTGAAGAAGCGCTACCGAACTTTCGCAGTGCTATGGGGAGGCGGGGCCGCCATCGCGATGGCTATCGCCGTCAATTCGGGTCTGTTCATGGACTTGATCTATTACACGGGCAATATGATGCGTGCCGAAACCATTGCGGTGGTGGTGGTGGCGCCGATTTCAGAAGAGATAACTAAAGGCATCGGCGTGGTCATCATTCTGTTTATTGCGCGCAATCGGCTGTCCTCAGCAGTTAGTGGTGCGGTACTGGGCGGACTGGTCGGCGCCGGATTTGCCTTTGTCGAAAATATTCAGTACTTCTCTTCGGGACTGAACGAAAGTTCGGTGATCTTCGGCACGACGGTGTTCGTCCGCGCGGTCTTGAGCCCCTTCGTCCACTCAGCGGCGACATCCCTGCTGGGTCTATTTGTCGCCCTCGCCATTCTTCGGTACGCGGGACCGTGGTCAAAGATATGGCGGATAACGATCGGATTGCTCGCTGCGATTGCGGTGCACGCAATGTGGAACGGCTTTGCATCCCTGGGACCGATCTGGTTGCTCCTCTACATCGTCGTTGAGGTTCCCCTGTTCATCGCGTGGTTGACGGTGCTCATCCTCATGGGAAATAAGTTGGCGCGCAACATATTTGGCGGACTCGAACCATATGTTGAGGCCGACTGGATTACCCCGGGGGAAGCCAATATGGTCGCCACCGGGCCCGGCCGGCGCTATGCCCGGAAGTGTGCACGCCGTATCGGGTCTCCTGCTGGCAAACTGGTTCGCCGCTTCTTCAACGATGGGGGCCACCTGGGCCTGGATCAGGTCATTATGTCGAAACATGGACCCCAGAGCGAGCGAATTGCTCTGGACCGTGAATACCTTCGTAACCTCCTCACTCTGCGCCGTGACCTAGCAATTCTTGATGTCGTGAAGCCTCCAGCATCAACCCCGAAACAGGCCGACAAATAGGAAGGCACCGATCTGTGACTGAGCTGGGTGACGACTGGGAAATTGATGCGGATGGGTTCCATTACCGCAAGGCTGCGAGGGTCCTAGTCATCGATAACCAGGGCAATCTGCTGCTGCTGGCGGGCCACGACGGGCACGATCCGGACCATAAATGGTGGTTCACCGTTGGGGGCGGCCGCGATCCTGGCGAAAGCGCTCGAGCCGCAGCGGTGCGGGAACTGCGAGAAGAAACTGGATTCGTAGTCAGTGAACGAGACCTGGTCGGGCCCGTCGCGGAAAGACACGCCGCTTTCGACTTCATGAACGTTACCGCCCATCAGGACGAACTGTTCTTCCTCGTCTATTTGCCGGCTGACCGTCCTGACGTCTCCCGCGACAACAATACTGCGCTTGAATTGAGTCTGGTTGACGGGCATCGCTGGTTCAGTGCCGAAGAACTGCGAAAATTAGCCGAGGTCGAGAAGGTTTGGCCCGAAGCTTTACCGCAAATGCTGCATCGCTGGCGCGATACTTGGGACGGGGATGTCCTCCAGATTGACGAGCGAAGCAACACGGAATGAGGGGAAGTAATCTCCTCCTGGTAGAATCAGTGGGAATCCAAGTATAGAAGCGGAGAGGTTTATGGCCGGGCACTCAAAATGGGCAACCACCAAACACAAGAAGGCGGCAATTGACGCCAAGCGCGGGAAGCTGTTCGCACGTCTGGTGAAGAATATTGAAGTCGCGGCTCGCACAGGTGGTGCTGACCCGGCTGGTAACCCCACCCTTTTTGACGCCATCCAAACCGCCAAGAAAAATTCGGTACCGGCCGACAATATTGACCGCGCCGTCAAACGCGGCTCCGGAGCTGAAGCAGGCGGAGCCGACTACGAGACGGTCATGTACGAGGGATACGGCCCCGGCGGTGTTGCCCTCCTGATGGAGTGTCTGACCGACAACCGAAACCGGGCGGCATCCGAAGTGCGCCTCGCTTTGGGACGTAACGGGGGAACGCTAGCGGACCCAGGCTCCGTCGCGTACCTGTTTGCCCGTAAGGGAGTTGTCGAGGTCCCGGCCGAAAACACCGATGAGGAGACAATCCTCGAGGCAGTTCTTGAAGCCGGTGCCGAGGAAGTCGAGTTGGACGACAGCGTTTTCTACGTCACTTCCGACCCGAGCGAACTCGTGGCGGTGCGTTCGGCGCTACAGACAGCTGGTATCGATTACAACTCGGCAGAGGCACTGTTTCAGGCCGCGACAGAGGTCGAAGTTGACCTTGAAACAGCTAAGAAAGTCCTGCAGGTAATCGACGCACTCGAAGATACTGATGACATTCAGAACGTCTTCACTAACATGTCTGTGTCTCCAGAGGTCCGCGCGGCTCTCGAAGCCGACGACGAATAGGGATATTCGGGATCAATCGTGCGGATTTTAGGGATCGACCCGGGACTGACGCGATGCGGGATTGGCGTCGTAGAAGTTGACGAGGCGCGGCGAGCCCAACTCGTCAACGTCGAGGTCGCCCGCACTGATACCAATCTGGCAACCCACTTTCGGCTCCGCGACATCGCTGCGGCTATCCGAGTCGCTCTGGAGAAGTTTGAACCGGAAATCGTCGCCATCGAAAGGGTTTTCGCCCACGAAAATCTGCAATCAGTAACCACAACCATGCAGGTAATGGGGGTTGCCATGACGTGTGTGGGTGAAGCCGGTTTGCCGTTGGCGGTGCACACCCCATCGGAAGTTAAAGCCGCAATCACCGGTTCGGGACGTGCCGACAAGGCGCAGGTCCAACACATGGTGGCTCGAATATTGGGGCTGAAAAAGGTCCCTCGACCCGCTGACGCTGCCGATGCCTTGGCAATCGCCATTTGTCACGGGTGGCGGGGGACGGGACTTCTGGGAGCTGAAAAGGAAGGCGACATCCAGGTTTCTACGTCCGGTGGACTAACTAACCGTAAACAGATGACGGCGGCACAAGCCCAGTGGGCGCAGGCAATCGCTTC
>CAYFQJ010000086.1:3290-6204 GCA_964345205.1 uncultured Actinomyces sp.
TTCGAGTCGGCACAAAGGCGCGGTCGACCCGCGTCGGCGCTAAAGTTGCTCGTTTTGGTGCGTCACAAAGCCGTACGGGGTGGCGTCCGCCGGAAACAGGAAGTACCTGGTATCGTACAAGTGTTCGAAAGGGGCATTTGTGATCTCAACACTTACCGGAACTCGCGTTGATACAGGTCTTGATTGGGTAGTTCTTGACGTATCCGGCGTCGGTTATCGTTTGCAGGTCACGCCGAACACTGTTTCCGATCTGGTCGCCAAGGGTGCGTCCTCGCCCGTCACCCTCTTCACGAACCTGATCGTGCGCCAGGACGCCATGACACTCTACGGGTTCATGAGTGGCTCCGAACGGGACGCTTTCGACGTGCTGATTTCCGTCACGGGTATTGGTCCGCGCACCGCTTTGGCTGCTCTTTCTGTGCTTAGCCCAAACCAGATAGCCACTGCCGTTGAGGCCGAGGATCTGGCGACGTTGCAGCAAATCCCGGGGGTGGGGAAAAAATCTGCACAGCGTATGGTGCTGGAAATTGCCGGAAAACTCGCGCCCGTTGCCGAGTCAGGCGGAGCGGCGCCCCATGCTGGACAACACCGTCAGGAAGTAGAGGGCGCGCTGATTAATTTGGGGTGGACGAAGTCTGCTGTAGAGAGCACATTGAATAAAATTGATGATGCTGACTACCCCGAAACTCAAGATCTGCTTCGGGCGGCGTTGCTAATGTTGGGACCGACGCGTGCATAACGAATACGACGGGGATCCATTGGATCTTGACAGCGACAGCATGAATGAAGTGGAGAAAGCCGCGGAAGCTGCTTTACGTCCACGCATTCTTGACGACTTCGTCGGTCAAGTAACGATCCGACAGCAGTTGGATGTGATCTTGGCTGCCGCCCAGCAACGTCGGGAAGCTGCGGACCACATTTTGTTGGTAGGCCCACCGGGCCTGGGGAAAACCACACTCGCGATGATTGTCGCCCAAGAAATGGGAGCTTCGCTTCGGCTGACGTCAGGGCCGGTGATCCAACACGCAGGGGACCTTGCCGCAATTCTCTCTTCCCTGCAGGAAGGTGACGTCCTCTTCATTGACGAGATTCACCGGTTGGCCAGAGCTGCCGAAGAAATGCTCTACCTAGCCATGGAAGACTTCCGTGTCGACATTATTGTGGGTAAGGGCCCCGGCGCGACATCGATCCCGCTTTCACTTCCAAGATTCACCGTGGTTGGCGCCACAACTCGTTCCGGGCTGCTGCCAGCACCGCTGCGGGACCGTTTCGGTTTCACCGCACATCTCGAGTTCTACTCCAGCGAGGAACTTACTCGCGTGGTGGCGCGTTCGGCGCGACTGCTGGAATCCGACATCACGGGCGAAGCGGGATTTGAAATAGCTTCCCGTTCGCGCGGCACCCCCCGAATCGCTAACCGCCTGCTGCGCCGAGTTATCGACTACGCCCAAGTAGAAGGACACAGCGTGGTCAAGAAAACTCAGGCACGGAGTGCCTTGGACCTTTTCGACGTCGACCGGGTTGGGCTCGACCGCCTGGACCGTGCCGTCCTTAAAGCTCTCTGCGAACGGTTCGGCGGGGGACCCGTCGGTGTCGGGACGCTCGCGATGACCGTTGGTGAGGAACCAGAAACGATCGAAACCGTCTCGGAACCGTATCTGGTTAGGGAAGGATTCGTGATCCGGACCCCTCGCGGACGCTGCGCTACCGATAAGGCGTGGACGCACCTTGGCCTGCCGAGCCCAGAATCTGGTGCCGTGGAAACCAGCGAATAGTGGGAGTATTTCCACTTGACGGGTTTAGGGCATAGACTGCCAGAGGATCAACAGGACTGAAGAAAGACTCACCAAAATGCTGCTAGTGCTTGCGGGATTACTCCTCGTGTTCATGATTGTCATGAATATTATGGGGAAGAAGACGGCTCAGAAGAACGCTGCCCAGTTCCAAACCATGCTTGACGAGCAGTTGGTCCCTGGAGCATGGGTTCACACCAAGATCGGTTTCTTTGGACGTTTCGTCGACATCGATGGTGATGTCCTGATCCTTGAAACCGAAGACGGCGTGGAAACCTACTGGAGCACCAAGGTTATTTCGAGTGTGGGGGAACTGCCCTTCGAAATCGAGCAGGCTCCCAGCGACAGCGAAGACCTGCTGCTGGACGAAACTGAAGCGCTGGACATCGAGTCAAGCGACGAAGACATTGAAGAGTACCGGATTGAAGGCGAGCTGACTGTCGAGGACGTTCTTGACGCCAGCGATAACTCTGGTAACAGCAAGTCAACAGATACGGACCAAGAGTAGTCGCCTCGCTGAGGCAACACGCCGCTTGACCCGTGGATGAACGGCGTCAGAAAAACAAGGTTACAAAATGGCAGACAATGAAGTTAAGAAAAGAAGTCCATGGCGCCCGCTGGTGACGCTCCTGGTGATTCTGGCGATCGGAATCGGGTCACTCGTCGTTGGACACATTACCGATGACGCCGGGTACACGCCGAAGTTGGCATTGGATCTTGAAGGTGGAACTCAGGTTATTCTGACGCCTAAGGCGATAGATGGCAGTGCAACTACCGTGGATCAAGAGTCGATGAACGAAGCGATCAACATTATTCGCCAGCGCATTGACGCCTCCGGCGTGGCAGAGGCAGAAATCTCCACACTGGGTAGCGACAACATTGTCGTTGCTATCCCCGGAGAGCCCGACCCGGACACGCTCGACCTGATCCGGCATTCAGCCACGATGCGGTTCCGACCTGTTTTACAGGTGTTAGCGCCAACAGCCGTGGATCCCAGTCAAGCGACCCCCCAGAGTGGTGCACAAAGCAGTGACATTGATCGGCAGGCCGTAAGCGTTGAAGAGCTCGCCATGCTTCTTGCGGACACCGATGGTGACGGCGTGCTCTCCGATAAGCCCGCG
>CAYFQJ010000087.1:0-6185 GCA_964345205.1 uncultured Actinomyces sp.
TCGCTATCGGGCCCAGAGCAAGAATGCCCGTAACCAACGCGGCAATAGATAACCCATTGGTGCCTGAATTAGGTGTCAGGGTGCCGAACTGATTTTCGGCCGGGCCTGCTGGGGGTAAGGGCGTTGGAGGCGGAGCGCCAAAGTAACCATTTCCGGGGTAGGGCGGAGCGGCTTGTCCTTGGGCGTCTTGGGGTGGTGGGGGTGCGAACTGCTGTCCGTAGGGCTGGCCGCCGTATTGTCCATTCGGATCCGGCGGTGAGCCCGATCCATTGTTGTCAGCGCCGGAAAATTGGTCAGGGTGCCATTAGGGCACAATTGTCTCATATCATTTGGGGGGATGATGCAGCAAAGTTATCAGCTTAACGTATTTCAATTTTCGAGTTATGCGCAGGCGAGACAAACGAGCATCGAGTGCGATTGAGATGCCACTGCGCGTGTCGGTTCTGCTGGCTTCGGAGCGAATTCTTGTGCCGGGGCGGTCGGCCTCAAAAAGATAGCGGCGCTCACTGTCCTGTCTAACTGGCCTGCTAAAAAGTCTGTCGGTCCCCACTTCCTCTTTTACAGAATCTGGAAGTGGGGACCGACAGCTGTCAACTTGTCCTTATAGAAGGTTTAGTCGGTCCGGGTGGTGCAAACTCCAGACTTTTCCTTGGTGTATTTTCCACCGCAAGTTGCCGCGAACGCTTCCTCGTCGCTGCCGAGGGGTGCGATCCACCATAGATCATCACAGGCCTGCATATCGCCAGCTTCGCACTCGTTGTGAAGCGCTGGGATTTGCTCTGCCTCGACACAATCCCCGCCGTAGTCTCCTTCGGGGTAAGTTCCGCCGCAGGTATCTGCGACCGCTTCCTCCGCACTTCCGTACGAGGAACTCCAGTAGAGGTCGTCGCAGGCTTCCATGTCGCCCGCTTCGCACTCGCTGACCAGCTCTGCGTTGTCTGCGGTACCGCTACTACCTGGGCTTGTTCCAGAGTTCGATTCTTCCCACTCGCAGTCGCCCCCACTGATTCCTTCGGGGTAGAGTCCCCCGCAGGTTGTAGCGATTTTTTCCTCATCGCTGCCGTAGGGTGCTGACCAGTAGAGGTCGTCGCAGGCTTCCATGTCCCCGGCTTCACATTTGCTAGTGAGTTCGGCGAGTTCTTCCGGGTCGTTACACAAACCGCCACGCCCGCCCTCGGGGACAGTGCCTCCGCAAGTATCAGCGATTTCTTCGGCGGGACTGCCGAATGGGGCCGCCCAGTAGAGGTCGTTGCAGGCATCCATGTCGCCGTCTTCGCAAGCGGCCACCTCAGCGCGATGCTCTCCATAGTCGGGACCGGAGTTTCGATCTAAAATGACGAATACGCTCCCTGCGATTATCCAGAGGGCGCCGAGGATGATGCCGGCAATGGCAAGTCCCTTGCCTTTTTGTCCGGTGCGGTTGGTCTTAACTAACCCGGCAATACCCAGCCCAATCGCTATCGGGCCCAGAGCAAGAATGCCCGTAACCAACGCGGCAATAGATAACCCGTTGGTGCCCGCTGGCGGTGGCGGGGTGCCGAACTGATTTGAGCCTGGGCCCGGTGGGGGCGGTGCCCCGCCAAACCCGCTTGGAGGATATGGCGACGCCTGGTACCCCTGTTCGCCGTACATCTCACCATACTGCTGGTTATGAGGCGGCTGGGAAGCGTACGGTTGTTGGCTATACGGTTGTTGGCTATACGGTTGTTGGCTATATTGCTGATCTTGATGCGGTTGAGGCGCGTGCGGCTGTTCAGGTTGAGGCGCATACGGCTGTTCAGGTTGAGGCGCATACGGCTGCCCGTAGGGCTGGTTGCCATCTTGTCCAGGCGGATCAGGCGGTCCGCCTGCTCCATTGCTGTCAGCACCGGGGTTTTGGTCAGGGGGCCAGTTCGACATAGCTACCTCACATTGTCTTTTTTGGGGGGGCGTGATATAGCAAGGTTACCCGGTTAACGCCCTCTGACCCGCGAAACACGCGTATAAAGAGACAAACGAGCATCGAGCGCGATTGGGATGCGGCCTAATCGCGATTGGGATGCGGCCTAATGCTGATTTCGTTGGCTTTTGTTCGGCGATCCCCAGAGGCGGAGTCCCGGGTGCGGGTCGGGGCCGGTTCGACATAGTTGCCTCAGATCATTTTTTGAGGGAGGTGACGCAGGAAAGTTACCACGTAAAAGTATTGTAATTCGCGAAGTATGCGCGTACCGAAACGTGCGGGCGTTGGACCCGTCTGACATGCGGTCTGGTTCTGACGGGCGGCATATATGGGGGCCCGATTCGGGGGAGTGACGTTGTCACAGCTTTGTCACGGCAATTAGTCGACAGAGCAAAAGGCCCGGTTTCCCATGATATCCCAAGGAAAACCGGGCCTTCGTCAGCGCGGTAGCGGTGGGATTTGAACCCACGGTGGCTTTGACACCACACGGCATTTCGAGTGCCGCACTTTCGGCCGCTCAGACACGCTACCAACGGTCATATGTTACACGTCGGGCCGCGTCTGAATCAAACGACCTAGATCAGGCCGACGTAACTCTCGCGTGCACGAGCGTAACGCGCCTCAACGTCATCCCAGTTCACAATGTTCCACCAGGACTCGACGTACTTGGCCTTAACGTTCTTGTAGTCGAGGTAGAAAGCGTGCTCCCACATGTCCAGCATCAAAAGCGGCACAGTCCCAACGGGCACGTTGCCCTGCTGATCGTAAAGCTGGAAGGTGACCAGGCGGCCACTAATTGTGTCGTAGGCTAGGACGGCCCAGCCGGAACCCTGCAGGCCCATAGCTGCCGCAGTGAACTGCTTCTTGAAGGCACCGAGCGAACCGAAGTCCTTATCGATGGCGTCTTTGAGGGGGCCCTCGGGACCGGCTTTGGCGTCGGGCGTCATGTTCTTCCAGAACACGGAGTGGTTGCTGTGCCCACCTAGGTGGAACGCCAGGTTCTTCTCATGCAGGTTGATCGCGGTCTGGTCCCCAGCGGCGCGGGCAGCTTCGAGGGCGGCCAGAGCGCCGTTGGCGCCATCAACGTAGGCCTGGTGGTGCTTCGAGTGATGAAGCTCCATAATTTCAGCCGAAATATGTGGTTCGAGCGCATCGTATGCGTAAGGAAGATCGGGCAGGACATAAACGGTGGTCATGAACTCTCCTCAGTTAGGTACGGACTTCAGTCCTAATCTATCCGCCTTCGTCAACAGATGCCAGGGCTTAGCTGACAGCGCACATGGTTACGATTCGGTCACGTTCGATGGAAACGTTACCGGCCCGAGACCCCGGGGGTGCTAACATAAAAGATGTCGTTGTTCTTGGCTAAAATATGCCTAGAACTGTAGACCACACAATAATTTATTGGAGGATTTGCATCTATGCGTAAATCAGCACTCGCGGCCGTCCTTGCGGCCGGCGCACTGGGCCTGGCTGCTTGCAGCTCTGGCACCACAGATAACCAGTCCAAGGATCAGTCGGGCAGTCAGTCCGGCACCGCATCCGAAGGCAAGCTGGTTGTATGGGTCGACGAAACCCGTGAAGCACCCGTAAAGGCTGCTGCTGAGGATTTCACCTCAGAAACTGGCATCGAAGTTGAACTGGTTCAGAAGAACTTCGACGATATTCGCGCCGACTTCAACTCACAGGTTCCCACCGGTAATGGTCCCGACATCACTGTTGGTGCTAACGACTGGATCGGCGAAATGGTTGCCAACGGTGTCGTTGCTCCCATCGAACTGGGCGACAAGGCTGGCGATTTCCAGCAGTCCGCAATCGACTCTTTCACCTGGGATGGCCAGCTCTACGCTCTGCCATACGCCGTTGAAAACGTAGCGCTTCTGCGTAACGTTGATCTGGCCCCAGAAGCACCCGCAACTTGGGAAGATGCCATGGCCGCCGCTGACGCAGCCAACGTCGAATACAAGTTCCTCATCCAGATGAACGGTGAAGACGGCGACCCGTACACCTTCTACCCACTGCAGACATCATTCGGCTCTGAAGTATTCGTTCAGAACGCTGATGGCTCTTACACCACCGAACTTGGCCTGGCCACTGGTGGCGACGAATTCGCAGCATTCCTGGCTGAAAACGGCCACAAGGGTACTGACGTCTTCAACCAGGACCGCAGCTACGACATCGTTCTCGATGCCTTCGCTTCGGGCAAGTCACCGTTCCTCGTTGGTGGCCCCTGGATGCTCGACACCATTCAGGAAAAGGGCGACTTCGAACTTTCAGTTGACGCCATTCCTTCAGCTGGTGGCAAGGAAGCACGTCCCTTCGTTGGCGTTCAGGGCTTCTACCTGAGCTCACAGTCGAAGCAGACTCTCGTTGCGCAGGACTTCCTCGCCAACTACCTCTCCACAGAAGAAGCACAGCTTGCTCTGTACGAGGTCGGCGGACGTCCCCCGGCCCTGACCTCAGCCTCTGAGGTTGCTGCTCAGGATCCGATCACCGCTGGCTTCATCGATGCCGGTAAGAACGGTCTCCCCAACCCCGGTATCCCGGAAATGGCCGAAGTATGGTCACCTTGGGGCAAGACTGAAGCCTCGATCATTAACGGCTCCGCTGCTGATCCAGCGGCTGCTTGGGCCGAAATGAGTGCCGCCATTGAAGCCGCAATTGGCTAAGTGGTTCACGAGTTGATTTAGATCAACTATACTTACAGGTGCGGTCACCGAATCTTGGTGGCCGCACCTGAAGTGTGTATAGAGCACCTGGAGCGGGCGCTGGTCCCACACCTCGGTAAAGACGCCGAAATAAACGGAGTAAAGATGAGTCTCACCAATGCTGAAATGCATCTAGAAATGGAGGAGGCGACACCACCTCCCGCACCAAAACGTAGGTACAAGCTTCCCGCGAAAGACCCCGACGTGAATAAATGGGGATGGGGATTTGTAGTTAAACTAATCCTCATGGCATTCGTAAATGCCCTGGGTGTTTACGCACTGATTTCCGCCTACCGAATCGAATCCTGGGGAATCTTCGCAGCGATGCTGGCACTCGTGCTCGCCGCTGACTACATCTACTTTTCGGGGCGCACAGTCCCGCTGAAATACATTTTCCCTGGACTCGCCTTCCTGCTGGTGTTCCAGATCTACACCATCTTCTTTACGGTGTACGTGTCATTTACCAACTACGGGGATGGACACAACTCGACCAAAGACGTCGCGGTAACGGCCCTCCTCCTACAGAACGAAGTACGTGTTGAAGGCACCGCTTCGTACCCCCTGGTAGTACTGGAACGTGGCGGCGAACTGGGCTACGGCATTTATGACGGAGACGCGGTCCTTGTCGGAACTGAAGAGAGCCCCCTACAGGTTGACGACAAAGCAGTTGTCACCAATGACAAGATCACCGAAGTTCCCGGATGGCGTATTCTGAGCCGCTCAGAAATGCAGGCACAGCAGCAACAAATTGCGCAACTCAGGGTGCCAATGTCCGATGATCCCAATGCGGGATCCATTCGCACAACAGATGGCACCACGGGCTACATTTACAAACCGATGCTCAAGTGGGACCCCGCGGCCGACACGATGACCAACACCGAAACCGGCGTTGTTTATCGGCCCGATGATCGCGGTTCGTTCGTCTCCGACGACGGTCAGAAACTACAGGTCGGCTGGCGTGTTGGCGTTGGCGTCGAGAACTTCACCAAGGCATTCAGCAACTCAACCTACTCCGGACCGTTCTGGAAGGTCCTCGCCTGGACCGTAGCCCAGGCGTTCCTCTCAGTTGCCCTGACGTTCGTCCTCGGACTCCTGCTGGCGATTACCTTTGACCGGAAGTTCAGGGGACAGAAGATCTATCGAACGCTGATGATCTTGCCGTACGCAATCCCCGGCTTTATTTCGGCGCTAATTTTTGCCGGTATGTTCAATAAGTCGTACGGGTTTATCAACCAGGTGCTCCTAGGAGGAGCTCAAGTACCCTGGTTGACAGACCCCTGGCTGGCTAAGGGCGCGATCCTCTTCGTGAACCTTTGGCTCGGGTTCCCCTACATGTTCCTCATCTGTACGGGTGCTCTTCAGTCAATCCCCGAAGATATGACAGAGGCAGCCAAGATTGACGGTGCCGGACCTGTCCGGTCATGGTGGTCAATCAAGTTGCCGCTGGTACTGATCTCAACAGCACCGCTGCTCATTTCGTCATTTGCATTCAACTTCAACAACTTCACCCTGATCTACATGTTGACCGGTGGTGGGCC
>CAYFQJ010000088.1:0-6119 GCA_964345205.1 uncultured Actinomyces sp.
GCGACCAGTCCCAGCCACACTACGACAGGTACGAACAGAAACACAACCGTTTCCGTGGTTGTGTTCCGCTAGGTGATCGGTTTTGAGGTGATTTGGATGGTTTTGAGCTGAGGGAGGGGGTGTTTGGGCCTGTGAATAGGCAGAATCCGGACTGCGGGGCCTGTCGTGACGAAACCGTTACCTATTCGTATCAGCCTGTGGGAACATTGCGTCAAAACTGCCGTAGGTCCTGGTCTGCGGGGTATTGCCCGCCCAGAAGTCGCCTGGTTAGCAGCGTTCGTTTTCGTAGGCCGTCAGCATGTTGATTCGGTCCGTGTGGCGTGGTTCCTGTGAGTAGGGCGTCGTGAGGAAAGCGTCGACCAGGGCGACACTTTCTTCCAGGCTGTGCTGCCGGGCGCCAATTGCTGCCACATTCGCATTATTGTGTTCACGTGCCAGACGAGCCGTGTCTTCACTCCAGATGAGGGCGGCACGCACGCCATCAACCAGGTTAGCCGCCATTTGTTCGCCGTTGCCCGAACCGCCAATTACGATTCCCAGAGAGGTCCCGCCGTCAGCCACGACGCCCTCACCTGCTTCGATGCACATCGGCGGGTAGGCATCAAGAGCGTCGTATTCGTATGCGCCGTGGTCAATGACTTCGTAGCCGCGCCCCTCCAGATGATCGATCAGCGCCTCGCGCAGTTCGAAACCAGCATGGTCAGCAGCGATATGCACTTTTTTCACGTTTTCCTCCGGATGAACGGTAGCGGTGCTATCAGCCTAACCCCTTGCGCCTCGAGGCCGCTAAGCTAGGAGGGTGAAACTACGTACACTGGTGCGCACCGGATGGTTCCCAAACCAACATGGGGCCTGGTCGATGACCTTCGTTCCGCTCCTGGTCGGCTCGATCCTGGGTGGGTTCTCGTGGGCCCAACTGCTCCTCGCCATCTCTTGGACTCTGGCCTTCCTCTTCTTTAACGTTTTCGGCCTCTACGTTAAAGCGCGGCGCAAAGGTCGGTACGTGCCAGCTCTGGTGACCTACGGAATCCTCGCTGCGGCGGGCGCAGTAGCGCTAATCATTTGGCGCCCGTCCCTGCTGTGGTGGGGGATCCTGCTGAGCGTTCTGTTCGCGTGGGCCTGGTGGGAGATCCAGGCGCGTAACGAACGCTCATTGGGTGCACGGGTCAGCACCATCTTGGCTTCATGCCTCATGGTCCCCATCGCCAACTTCTTGGGTTCAAATCCAGTCGACCAACAGTCGGTGTGGACAGCGACAATTATCCTGGCCCTATATTTCTGCGGCACGGTTCCCTACGTTAAGACCCTCATCCGCGAACGCGGGAACGAAGCGTGGCTCCCCGGCTCGTTGATTTACCATGCACTCCTAATCATTGTCGCCATCGTCGCCGCGGTCCAGGGTCTAGTCACCTGGTTCCTCGTCGTGGTCTCGATCATCCTTTTTGTTCGCGCCCTTTTCTACCCGTACTGGTC
The DNA here is from genome assembly GCA_964345205.1 of uncultured Actinomyces sp. Lineage (GTDB taxonomy): Bacteria > Actinomycetota > Actinomycetes > Actinomycetales > Actinomycetaceae > Scrofimicrobium. The sequence continues at coordinate 1,474 of CAYFQJ010000088.1, forward strand.
AGAAATGCGAGGACGCGTCCTCAACCCGGCCCTGGTCGGAATGACCGAGTTCTTCTACTGCGCCCTCGTTGTAGTCGGAATCCTCTGGCATTACTGAAAGGAACACCATGCGCCTAATTATTCGCCTCCTCGGCAATATGGCAGGTATCTGGTTAGCAACGATACTGGTCTCCGGTATCAGCTTCACCTCGGGTGACACCCCCCTGCAAACGTGGGGAACAGTCGCATTACTTGCCCTGATCTTCACGATCATCAACAGCCTGGTGCGTCCGATGATCCGAGTGGTGGCATTCCCGCTCTACATCATCACTTTCGGCCTCTTCTCTCTGGTCACCAACGCGATCATTTTCGGTCTGCTCGGGTACTTCAGCGGGGTTTTCGACCTCCCGCTCACGGTAGAAGGATTCTGGGCGGCCCTGTTTTGTGGCACTCTGACGGCGCTGGTCGCCTCGGTGGTCACTGGAGCCCTGGGGCCCCTCGCCGACTAGCTACCAGAATTTAGTCGGCACGGCGAGTTTCGAAATGCAGCCGGGTCGTCGTCGTTTCGGGGCCTAAACGGAGGTCGCCTTTGCGCCGTTCCGCCCACTGCTGCACCCCTACGTCCTCCTGTTCGATCTGTTCAATCGCGGCCTGGTAAGTGGTGGCCGAATGCGGCATGACGGGCTCGGAGCTCCGCGGACTGAAGTGGACGGTCAGGTAATTGTCGGCCTGCTGATTCGGCATACCATCAAGGCTCGGGATCACGTCGTTGAGGTTTTCGAACGCTAAGACCGGCACGTGCGTGGGCCCCGCATTGCCGGTCGGTGCCCCAGCAGTAATGACCCCCGACACCTGATACTTTCTGGTGAAATCGCTATCCGCAGCCATATTCGCCGCCACTATGCCGCCTTGGGAATGGCCGACAAGTTCCACCACGTCCCCAGACTTGGCGCCAGCCATTTCAAGGGCGGACTGCACGGCAACTTGCTGCACCGACGCATCACCTCGCACCTCTTGCAGGTTCGTCAACAGGTCGTGCGGAGCGGCGCCGCGGAGGCCGATCTCCTTCGTTCCGCGGATTACTACCGACCAGCTGGTGTCGTCACCAGTCTGGTGTCGCAGGATCTCAATTTCGCCGCTCGAACCCGAGGTGTTCATCTGCCCCACCAGTTCAGAAGGGGAAATAGGGGTGGCAATTATTTGGTTTGGTCGCGGCGCAAAGTCTTTTTCCCCGGCCGACCACGCCGAGCCGCCGTCCCGGTCGGGCGGTTTCTGGCTCCCCCACCCGGACCAGACGGTCCCCGCGTGGTTCGCCACTCGGTACTGGATGGGACCGCCGCCGGCAGCCCTTCCGGCGACCACGACTTTATCGGAGCTGACGGCCCCGAGTAGGAAGGCACCAACCCCCGTAATCGCACTGAGGGCACCCGTCCTCGGCTGGAGACCCCAATCAAGTTCCTTAGGGGCCATACGGAACAGTCCGGATAGGGACTCGAAGCCCTGTCCGACATAGGTGTTCTTCCCCCCAAAGGGTTTGGTGGACTCATCAACAAGATGTACCTGGTTCTGTGCCAGCAAAGATTCACCGCCGGTGCCGGGTCCCTTCCCGGTCATTGTCGAAATGTATTGGGGGGAGGCCAGAAGAATGCCGGGAATGAGGAAGAGCGGCAGTAGCGAGAACCTCCCCAAGCGGTATGCGATCTCAGGAAGTTCGCCCCCGCAGCTGGCGAACTCGGCAGCGCGGCAGCCCGCGAAGAACTGCTCGACTGATTGCTCGGCAGTCGCAAAGATTTGGGCGGCGCGTTCACGGGCCGCCAGTAGCTGACGAGAGTCGTCCAACCAGCGCTCAATGTGGCTGCTCCAAATGCGAAGCGCCGCCGCAAGCGCTGGCGCCCCGGGGACGTTCATATGCAGGTGACTAAGTGGAATCGTTTGCGCCACCGCGGCCGCAGCGCCCTCGACCTGATGTCGGCACAGACGCAGTATCTGATTGCGTTGGAGAATCTGCGCCGTATCGACTGCGGTTTGCCCATCTATGGGCCAGTAATCAAAATGTGGGGATGCCACTGAGTAACCTCCATGCTAGTTCGTTGATCAACTGCGTTCGGACTTCGCTCGCTTTGGCGCTGGCGTCGGTACCGAGCCCGGACAGGCTCCACACGTCAGTTTGGAGCTGATCCAGTTGGTTGTCGGCGGTTGTTGCCGCCGGTCCCAGCCAGTCGGGCACCCGGGCCTGACCCAACTGGTTGGCCACGTTAGTGAGACTGTCGGTGGCAGCCAAGATTTGCTGTTCGATGATGGTGATGTTCATTTGGTCCATGGAGAAACGGTAAGTTCTCGTTATCTCGGGTGCTGCCATCGAAGATCGGCGCCGGGGATAACTGCCAATTGGGCAACTGTGGTTCCACTCGCCATAACCGCAACGTGGGCAAAACTTCCCGCATCACGAAAATTGACGATAATTGCCACATGAGCATCCCTACTGCCCCCGGCCTATCCATACTCCCTTTGAACGACCAGGCACTATCGCCGCTGGACGGGCGCTATCGTGCCCAAACGGCACCTTTAGCGGACTACCTCTCTGAGGGCGCCCTCAACAGGGCTCGCCTTTACGTCGAAGTGGAATGGCTGATCTTCTCGGTGAACAGCGGGATCTACCCCGGCATTGCGCCGCTCACCACGGCCGAGGTGGAACACCTGCGGGAACTCCCGGCGACATTCAACGCCGACCAGCGCCAGCATTTGGCCTCAATCGAGGCCGAGACACGCCACGACGTCAAAGCCGTCGAATATCTGCTGCGTGAACACCTCGAAGCCGGTCCCGGCAACCTACCGAACCTCACGGAACTGGTGCACGTTTTCTGCACCTCCGAGGACATCAACAACCTGTCGTACGCCCTCTGTGTACAGGGTGCTATCCGTGAAGTTTGGCGTCCCAGCGCGCAAAAGCTCACTGAACATTTGGAAAAGCTGGCCAGCAAGTACGCTGCGATCCCCATGCTGTCGCGCACTCACGGACAGACAGCGACCCCCACAACTCTGGGTAAAGAACTGGCGGTTTTCGTATACCGCATGGGTCGCCAACTGCGCCACCTTGACGGCATCGAATATTTGGGGAAGTTCAACGGGGCGACGGGAACCTACTCGGCGCACGTGGTGGCGCTGCCTGAAGTGGCGTGGCCGGAACTGTCACGGGACTTTGTCGAACATTTGGGGTTGACGTGGAACCCCCTGACCACTCAGATCGAATCGCATGACTGGATGGCGGAACTGTTCAGCGTGGTGGAACATTTCAACCGGATCGCCCACAACTTGGCGACGGACTGCTGGACGTATATTTCGATGGGGTATTTCCACCAGAACCTCTCAGCGCAGGGTTCCACCGGCTCTTCGACCATGCCGCATAAGGTGAACCCGATCCGTTTCGAAAATGGCGAAGCAAACCTGGAACTGTCGAATGCGCTGCTTGGGGCGCTCTCGGAAACTCTGGTGACCACTCGTCTGCAGCGTGACCTGACCGACTCGACGACGCAGCGTAACATCGGCTCGGCCCTCGGCTATTCGCTCTTGGCCCTAGAAAATATTGACGGCGGCCTTCACGGTGTCGCTGCCGATGAGGCGCTGATCCTCGAAGACCTGCAAGACCGTTGGGAAGTTCTGGCGGAGGCCGTCCAACAGGTGCTGCGTGTTGCGGTTGCACAGGGGACGGAACTGTCCGAATCCCCCTACGAACAGCTGCGCGACCTGACCCGCGGGCACGGAATTAATGCCGAGTCTATGCGCGCATACATTGCGGAGCTGCCACTGACCGGAGCCATGCGCGAGCGACTGTTGGAACTGACCCCCGAAACGTATGTGGGAATCGCTGCCGACCTCGTCCCCTATTTGGAAGTTCCCACTAGCTAGAGCAGCCCGCGCCGCCTACGGACGCCACTTTGGGTCCGACAGTGCCGGACCATAACGCAAATACAGGTCGCGAGGCCGAGCAATTTCGTCACGGAAACCCAAGCTTGTCATATCGAGGAGGACCTTTTCGCCCTCGACTAAAACTAGACGGGACCGGTCCCCTTCGCGTCCGTCGGGTGGCGGCTGCTGTGGGTCGCCCCGCAGGATCACGACGCGCCCGCGCACCCCAACCGGTGCAATTTCGGGGTTGTCCCAGCAGCGCTCCACAACTCTTTCCAGCAAATCCGCGGCGAGCAGCCGGTACGTTTCTCGGAGTTTCTGATCTTTCGGGTCGACGCGCCACCGGTTCGCCATCTGTTTGATTTGCTCCTCGGACACGCGCAGGTCGACGCTGACCAGCACCGGTTTACCGAAGGCCTCATCGACGGACACGGCGACGGCCACACCCCCGAACTCCTCGACTTCTCGTCCGAGGGCGGAACGATGCACCACCCGCTCTAAGCCGCGGCGGAACCGTTCGTCACGGCCGACGGGCCACTGCGGACTGAAACTCTGTTTGATCCGCCCGGCCAGTCGGTCCCAGGTTCGCGCCGCTCGAATCAGGTGTTGGCCCCGAAGCTCCGGCAACGGCAAATTTGGTTTCCTCACTGTGAACCATCCTCCGAGTCCTCGACTTCGCCCTCTGGAATGTCGGAGCTTTCGCGGTGAATCAGTCGGGCCAGCAGTTCACGCGGGTCCGGGGGAGGGGTCGCGTCCCCCAG
>CAYFQJ010000089.1:0-5628 GCA_964345205.1 uncultured Actinomyces sp.
GCTTCTACTTTGGTGGCGACATCAAGGGCCTCGAAGCGGAACTGCCCTACATTAAGGGCCTCGGCACCAGTGCCATTTGGCTCGCACCGATGTTCAAGAACAACCCGGTCCAGGGCGAGGGCGCTGATCAGTCGGCGGGCTACCACGGATACTGGGTCACTGACTTCACTCAGATCGATCCTCACTTCGGTACTAATGAAGAGATGAAACAGTTCATCGACAAGGCCCATGCCCAAGGCATCAAGGTTTACTTCGACATCATCACGAACCACACGGCCGACATTATTTACAATGAGGAAAACCAGTACGGTTACCTCCCCATTGACGAGTACCCCTACTACGACGCGGATGAGAACGTAATCGAGGTTGGCGTTCTCGCGCAAACACGTGACACGTGGCCAGCACTTGATGCATTGAGCTCTTTCCCATACACCCCGGTAGTTGCACCTGGTGACGAGAACATTAAAGTTCCCGCCTGGCTCAACGACGTCACTCTTTACCACAACCGCGGAGACTCGACCTGGGAAGGCGAGTCGGTAACCTTTGGTGACTTCTACGGACTCGATGACCTCATGACTGAGCATCCTGATGTCGTCAACGGCTTCGTTGATGTTTACAACGCCTGGTTGGATTTCGGTATTGACGGATTCCGCATTGACACCGTCAAGCACGTGAACTTCGAATTCTGGGAAGACTGGACCACGCCTGTGGCTCAGCATGCCGATGCAATCGGTAACGACGAGTTCTTCATGTTCGGTGAGGTCTACTCGGCCGACCAGTCGATCACTTCGGAATATGTTCGTGACACTGACATGAGCTCGATCCTCGACTTCGCTTTCCAGTCGGCAGCGACCTCATTCGCCACCGGCGCATCGGCACGCACCATGCAGTCCCTGTATGCGAGCGATGCCTACTTCACCACGCCGAAGTCGTCAGCGAATGCGCTGCCAACCTTCCTTGGTAACCACGACATGGGCCGGATCGGTTTTGCTGCTGGCCGCGTCGATAACTCCTTGGAACGCGACCAGCTGGCTCACTCAATCATGTACTTGACGCGTGGACAGCCTGTCGTTTACTACGGTGACGAGCAGGGATTCATGGGAACCGGAGACGGAACCGATAAGGAATCACGTCAGCCACTATTCGGTGACCAGGGTGGGGCCTTCGGTGGCCAGCCCACAATTGATGGTGGCACGGTCACCGCGAACCCCATGTTCAACACTGATTCGGTCATGTACAAGACGATCGCTGAACTCGCAGAGCTTCGTGACTCTCACGACGCCCTCAAAGATGGCGCTCAGATTGAACGATACGTTGAGGACGGCCCTGGTGTTTACGCCTTCTCACGTGTTGACTCAGATGAAAAGATTGAATACCTGGTAGCGGTCAACAACGCGACCACCGCCCAGAACGTCACAATTCCGACACTGACTTCGGATGCGGCCTTCACGGGTATCCACGGCACCACTGAAGTTATCAACAGTAACGCCACCGGTGAGATCAACATTGAAGTTCCCTCTCTCACGGCAGTGGTTTTTGTTGCCGATAAGACTGTCGATGCTCCAGCTGTTGCCCCAGAGGTGAACATGGTTGCGCCGTACCCCGGTGTTGCCCTGGGAACCCAGAATAAAGTCAGTGCCGAAATTGACAGCAATGTCTGGCAGCAGACTTCATTCGCATGGCGTGTAGTTGGTTCGTCCGACTGGCATGAACTTGGTGCCTCAGAGGCCGCTGACCCGGCCGTCTACCACGACTTGGGTCTGGCTACTGGAACACTGATTGAATACCGTGCGGTCACCACTGACGCCGCTGGCAATCACGCTGCAAGTTCAACTTACGGTTCAGTCGGAATCGCCGTTGGACTTGAAGATGATCCCGGTGCTCCCTTCGAGATCTACATGGTCAACATTCCTGGTGACCACCAGGTCGCCATTGGTTGTGCCAGCGTTTGGGACCCGGCATGTGAGCAGTCGAAACTGCTGCTTGCCGAAAACGGCATCTACATGAACACCTTCAACGTTCCTGCGGGCTCCTATGAGTACAAGATTGCTCTGAACGGCAGCTGGGACGTCAACTACGGTGTGGGCGGCATCCTCGACGGATCTAATGCCAAGTACACCAGCACCGGCCAGGACGTCACGTTCTACTGGGATCCTGTAACCAAGATTTTCACGAACGATGCTGCTGGCCCCGTGATAACACTGGCTGGTAACTTCCAGAGCCAACTTGGCTGTGAAGGTACCAACGATGGAAACTGGCAGCCCTGGTGCTTAGGTTCTCTCATGAAGAACCTGGGTGACGGCAAGTATGAGTTTGAGACCGACCAGATCCTGGCGGGCAGCTATGAAGTGAAGGCTGCTTACGACCTGGGTTGGGACGAATCATACGGAACCTCAGAAGGACAGAACGCTCCCTTCACGGTGAGCGAAGACAACGCTAAGCTGAAGTTCACCTTCGATGATGCCACCAAGAAATTGTGCATCTACGAAAATGATTCCGTGCTGTTCTGTGAAGACACTGAACCTCCAATTGATCCAGAAGAATTGGCCACACTGGCCATCACTCCGGACTCAGTGGAAGCCGGCTCCAAGTTCTCGGCAACTGTCGAACACTTCGAAGCCAATGAGCCAGTGAACTTCGTTTTGGCCAGCAAGATTACCGCAGAGGAAGCCCTCGAAGGGAAAGTACCTACCGTCATTGACCTGGGTACCTTCGAAGTCGATCAGGATGGTGCACTAACCGTCGAACTGACAGTTCCAGAAAGCGCTGAAGCTGGCGAATACACTGTCCAGGCTCGCGGATCCCTCTCTGAAAAGGTGGCTCGTGCCGAACTGGCTGTTACCGCAGTCGATCCGGTTGACCCCGTCGATCCGGTTGACCCAGTTGATCCCGAGAAGCCGGCTAAAGCCAGCCTGACCGTTGATCGGACCCAGGTCAGCCCCGGCGACACGGTCACAGTCACCGGAACCGGATTCAAGCCCGGCGAAACCGTCAAGTTCACGCTGAAAGGCAACGGATCATCTGTTGTCGTCGGCAGTGGAGTGGCAGACGCCAGTGGGGCGCTCGTCGTCAAGGTAACCATCCCTGAAGATGCTGCCGCCGGCGAGTACACACTCGAAGGTGTTGGGCAGATCAGCGGCCTGGTCGCCTCTGTCACGCTGAAAGTCTCCAGCTTGGCTGTAACAGGTGCCGAAGTAGCCGGCATCCTGCTCACGGCATTGCTGCTGGTGGCGGCAGGCGGCGCGGTGGCTGTCCCGGCCATGCGTCGACGCTCAGAGTAGTCCTAAGGTAAACAACTAAATAGCTTGTGGGTGGGGCCGTCGCGGAAACGCGGCGGCCCCACCCACAACTTGTTAACTGACCGGTCCGGGTACCGTCGAACCTCGTTCCCTTCCAGTGGATGGACGAAGCGCAACGCTAATTGGAATGGGTCATACGATCAAGACAGAAATATCGGTAACGATGCCGGAACGTACAGAGCCAGCGTCATCTTAGGAAGGTACCCCCTCCCGACGATCAATTGTTGGTATGAAAGGTCAAATATGAAGAAGCGTTTCTTTGGTGCTGCCGCGGCCCTAACTCTGGCGAGCCTGAGTTTAACTGCATGCAGCTCCGGCGACTCAAAACCTGACGGGTCAGGCGAAGAGAGCTACTCGATCGCCATCGCGCAGCTACTGAGCCACCCGTCCCTTGACCAGTCAGTTGAAGGCTTCAAAGCCGCTATTGCCGATGCGGGACTAGACGTAACTTACGACTTCCAGAACGCCAACAACGATGCGTCAGTAATTGCATCAATTGCGGGCAACCTGTCCTCATCGAAACACGACCTGATCCTGGCAGTTGGAACACCAATCGCGCAGGCTGTGACCCAGATGGTCAAGCAGACCCCCGTTCTCTTTACCGCTGTCACCGACCCACTCGAGGCCAGACTGGTTGAATCATTAGAGGTTCCCGGGGGGAACGTAACGGGCACCTCCGATGCGAACCCAGTGACCGAGCAGATCGACATGATTAACGAGATCGTGCCTGACGTCAGCACCATTGGTGTTATCTACAACCCGGGGGAAACCAACTCGTTAGTACAGGTCGAATGGGTCAAAGAAGCGGCCGGAGAACTCGGTATCGAAGTTAAAGAAGCCGCCGCTCCCAGTTCCGCCGAAGTGCTCCAGGCCGCAGAATCACTCGATGTCGACGCGATCTACGTGCCCACCGACAACACAGTTGTTTCAGCACTCGACTCAGTGATCCAAGTTGGCGAAAACAAACAGATCCCCGTTTTTGCAGCCGAAGGTGATTCCGTAGCTAAGGGCACCATCGCAACCTACGGCATTTCGTACTACGACCTCGGATACCAAACCGGAGAAATGGCTGTAGCCATCCTCACCGAAGGTGCCGACCCGGCCGATATGCCAGTTGAAACCCAGTCTGAACTCCTCGTGTACCTGAACTTGGGTGCCGCGGAACGCATGGGAGTGACCTTCCCCGAGAGCCTGCTGGAACGTGCCGACAGTGAGAACATTACCCAATAGGGTAAGCGTCACTTCCGTAACAACCTGTAACACCTAAGGAGTACCCGTGGTATCAGCTGTCGTTTTAGGTTTGCTCTACTCCATCATGGCGCTGGGAGTTTACCTGACGTTCCGCATTCTTGAGTTCGCCGACCTCACCGTCGACGGTAGCTTTACCACGGGTGCAGCCTTAGGGGCGGTGGCGATCCTCAACGGTATTCCCGCCTGGGTTGCTGTCGTCATCGCTTTCGTCGGGGGACTCGTCGCCGGAACCGTCACCGGGCTTCTCAACACCAAAGGCAATATCGACGGGCTCCTCGCGGGAATCCTCACGCAAATCGCGCTCTACTCAATCAACCTGCAAATCATGGGGCGCCCCAACCTGTCACTGCGCGGGCACAAGACCCTGTTCAGCGGCATGTTTGACAGTGGACTGATCATGACCTGGCGGGGGCCGCTCATTTTGCTGCCCATTGCTGCCGTCATCGTTGTGCTCATAATTTGGTTCCTCAAAACCAATCTGGGGCTAGCGATGAGGGCGACTGGAGACAACCCCGAGATGATTCGTTCCTTCGGTGTTTCCACTGACGCCCAAAAGATTCTTGGACTGGCACTGTCGAACGGGATGGTTGCGGTCTCGGGCGCTCTAATCGCCCAGTACCAGGGATACACCGATGCGTCTATGGGGATCGGCATGATCGTGGCGGGACTGGCCTCAGTCATCATCGGGCAGGCGATTTTCGGACGGTTGACAATCGTTCGTGCCGCCTCGGCCGTACTTGTCGGCTCCGTGCTCTACCGCGTTGTAATTCAGTTGGCGCTGGAGGCCGGTTTGAACCCGAACTACATGAAACTCATTTCGGCCGTACTGGTTGTCTTGGCGCTCATCATTCCGCAGTGGAAGATATTCAAACGAGTCCCCAACGAGTTCCGTCCGCGTAACAAGAAACAACAAGAAGAGGCACTCGAACCGTCAGCTGCGATCGTCGGACGCAGCAGTGCCGAAACCAGCGGGGAAGATGCCTGATGTTACAGCTAGTTGATATTAATAAAACGTTTTTCCCCGGCACCGTCAACGAACGGCGCGCCCTCGTCGATATCGATCTGCATTTGCGTGAGG
>CAYFQJ010000089.1:5638-6092 GCA_964345205.1 uncultured Actinomyces sp.
GGGGACTTTGTTACGGTCATTGGCTCGAACGGCGCCGGTAAATCGACACTCCTGAATGTTGTTTCCGGTTCGTACCGGCCAGATACGGGCCGCGTCCTCATCGGGCAACGCGACGTGACTCGGCTGAAGGACTACCGGCGGGCTGCCTACATTGGACGAGTCTTCCAAAACCCCTCGGCAGGGACCGCGCCGCATATGACCATTGAAGAGAACCTGTCGATGGCTTATCACCGTGGGAAGCCCCGCTTCCTAGGTTTCGCAGTCACCAACGCCAAACGCGCCAAGTTCGCCGAAGACTTGAAGGTCCTCGAGCAGGGGTTGGAACATCGCCTGAAAGACTGGGTCGGGTTGCTCTCTGGCGGTCAACGTCAATCATTGTCGCTGCTCATGGCAACGTTCACCCAGCCCCAGATTCTCCTGCTTGACGAACACACGGCGGCTCTGGACCCCAAGA
>CAYFQJ010000090.1:0-318 GCA_964345205.1 uncultured Actinomyces sp.
CGCTCGGTTTTGCCACAGCAAGTCCCGTTCTCGGTAGCTGTGTCAAATACTTCTCGCGCAGCTCTGCTGGTCCACGCTTTAGCACATGAACCATCCCTGTTACCCGCGGCTACGGCCGACCGGCTCCACCAGGACTATCGTGCTGAACTAATGCCGCAAACCATGGACCTGGTCCGCACCCTAAGGAAACATAATTTCGGCAGTTTCATTTCAGGTGCGGGTCCAACGGCGTTGGTGCTTTTTGAGAACGAACGGTTATCCGAACTCGAAGCAACGCTGGACAAAATTGGTGTGGCCACGGACTTCACCCGGCACGAA
>CAYFQJ010000090.1:328-4312 GCA_964345205.1 uncultured Actinomyces sp.
GTGGTCGACCAGTAACTAACGAAATAATTTGGGCCCCGACTAAGGTCGGGGCCCAAACTATTTGCTGATGTGAATGCTTCTACTTCTGGCTGAGTTCCTCAGCTAGAAGTTCCGCGATTTGAACGGTGTTCAGTGCGGCACCCTTGCGGAGGTTGTCGGATGAGACGAAGAATACGAGCCCACGATTGTCAGCAACTGCTTGGTCCTGGCGGATGCGCCCTACGAACGTCGGGTCAGCACCGGCTGCTTCCAGAGGTGTGGGAACTTCAACCAGTTGAACCCCCGGGGCCGTCTGCAGTATCGACCGTGCTGTTTCAGCGGTGATCGGGTCGGCGAACTCGGCGTGAACCGCAATCGAGTGCCCCGTGAAAACAGGAACCCGCACACACGTTCCGGATACGAGCAGATCAGGAAGCTCCAAAATCCGGCGGGATTCGTTGCGCAGTTTCTGCTCTTCATCGGTTTCGCCCGATCCGTCAGCCACCAGCGCCCCGGCCAATGCGACGACATCGAACGCGATGGGAGCCACGTAAACTTCCGGCTTGGGGAACTCGACGGCATCTCCGGAAAGTGCCAACTCTTCGAAAGGTTGGTCGCCTTCAACTACGGAGCGGACCTGGTTCGCCAGTTCATTGACACCAGCCAAACCTGAACCGGAGACGGCCTGGTAGGTCGCAAGCCGCAGGTTCTGCAGTTTGGCCACCTTGTCTAGTGGTTTCAGGGCTGGCATGATCGCCATTGTCGTACAGTTTGGGTTAGCGATGATGCCGCGTGGGCGATCCGCGATGGAGTGCGGGTTCACTTCGCTGACGACCAGTGGGATATCCAGTTCATGGCGCCATGCGGATGAGTTGTCAATTACTACGGCGCCGGCTTCTACGAACTTCGGAGAGTACGCCTTTGAGGCTGCTCCCCCGGCGGAAAAGAGGGCGATATCAATCCCTTTGAGATCATCGGCAGTGACTAGCTCGACGTCTTCAACTACTACGTCACCAACTGCTGAGGGCAACGTCTGTCCCGCTGAACGGGAAGATGCGAAGTAACGCACGTTCTTCGCGGGGAACTTTCGCTCTTCCAGCAGGGTTCGCATGACACTGCCGACCTGACCGGTCGCTCCGACTACCGCTATGGTGAGTCCCTGTTCGCTCATTGTTCCTCCTGTGAATATTGTTGACGCTAATCATTAAATTTTCGGAACTTCACATCCCAAGTCAGATGCCTGGCGACGCGAAAGTTTCTGACAGTACCAATGCCGCGCGAGGGGCGTCATCGGCTGTGGTTACTAAAGAAATATGGGGGCCCTCGGCTGAAACCAGCAGAAGGTTGATCCCAGCAGCACCTAGCGCCCCAAAAGCTCTCGCATACAGTGCTGCTCTTTGCACCCCGAAAGTCATCTCGGGAGACACTCCGTCGACGGTGAGGACACCGATCGATGGATTAACGATTGTGGCACCAATTGACAGTTCCAAAGACATGGCGTCCAAGCAGCGTCTGACGTCAGCGAGTTGGTCGTGTAACACCAGGAACGACATGTCGGCCTTTGCGTCACCACCAGGCTGTGGAGAGTTCTGAACGACGAGGCTAACTTCGATTCCCCACTCGGTGAGGATTTCGAAGATGCGCGCGGCCATCCCCGGAACGTCAGCTGCCGAGATCAGAGACACTTTTGCTCTTGCCTGATCTATTGAGATGTTAACCTGGCCCATTTTTTCGCACCCTCAATGGTTACCGTTGAAGCCGATACTGGCTCCCAGTGACTTAAGTCTACGGAAAATCACCCGAAACCCGCCTCGGCGCTCACAGTCCGGAACGCTGAACCCACCGGTCACCCGAGTTTTCACCTGCTTTAGGCAGTTGAGCTGGGAACTTTGTCCAGTTCGCGGCTGAAAATTGAGAGGAACTCTTCGACTTCCTTTTCGCTAACGACCAGTGGCGGTACCAACCGAATCACGTTGGGAGCAGGGGCATTAACGATCAGTCCGGAATCGAAGCAGGCAGCCGTCAAGGCAACAGCGAGATTCTCAGCGAATTCAACACCCAGCAGCAGCCCCTCACCGCGAACCGAAACGATCCGAGATGAACCGAGGCCGAGTAAACCTTCAGTCAGTTGCTGCGATCGGTCCTGAACGTTGCGCCGGATCTTTTCCTCCTCAATAGTGTCAAGGACTGTCAGGGCCACGTGAGATGCGACCGGGTTGCCACCAAAGGTGGTGCCGTGCGAGCCCGGATAGAACAGTTCCCCGGCACGTTCAAAGACCACGAGAGCCCCAATGGGGAATCCGCCGCCGAGCCCCTTTGCCAGTGTGACCGCGTCGGGGGTGACGCCCTCAATCTGGTAGGCAAACCATTCACCCGTACGGGCAACACCGGTCTGGACCTCATCCAAAATGAGGAGCGCATCGTGCTGATCGCACAGTTCCCGAAGTCTTTGTAACAATCCAGCTGGGAGTTCACGCACGCCCGCCTCCCCCTGAATGGGTTCGACAAAGACTGCGGCAACATTGTCGTCGAAAGCTTCCTCAGCTGCACTCACGGTCACCTCCAGGTGTTCGACACCGCTGGGGAGCGGCTCGAACGGCTGGCGATACTGCTCCCGGTAAGTTAGTGAAAGAGCACCCATGGTTCGCCCGTGGAAGGCACCATCAAATGCGAGAACACGGCTCTTCCCTTTCGGGTTCCCCCATAGACGGGTCAACTTCAGGGCGGCTTCATTAGCTTCGGTTCCCGAGTTGGAGAAGAACACCCGGCCGTTTGTCGCACCTGAAATCTCAAGCAGCTTTCCGGCCAAGTCCAGCTGCGGCTGCGACACAAAGTAGTTCGAGATGTGGTCGAGACGACGACTTTGTTCAGTCAGAGACTCAACGATCTTCGGGTGTCCGTGGCCGAGGCAGTTGACGGCTATCCCCCCGAGGAAGTCCAAGTATTTCTTTCCTGACTCGTCCCACAGGTAGCAGCCTTCACCACGTGTCATCAGCGCCTGCGGTACTGCCAAATTCTTGACCAGTACGTTGGTCGCAGTTTCTTTCCACTCAGCCGTCAACTTCGTCACCTCTCATAACTTCCGTTCCGATCCCCTGATCGGTGAATAGTTCAACTAAGACCGAATGGGGAACCCTTCCGTCAATTACGGTCGCCGTTTTCACCCCGTTTTCAACGGCAGTCAAGCACGCTTCCATTTTGGGGATCATCCCAGATTCCAAATCCCCCAGCATGTCACGCAGCGCGGCTGCAGAAATGCTCGACACCAGGGAATCACGGTTCGGCCAGTCAGCGTAGAGACCTTCAATATCGGTCAGCAGCACCAACTTCGATGCCCCCAGAGCTACCGCTAAGGCAGCTGCCGCCGTATCCGCGTTGACGTTCAGAATTTCTCCAGGCGAATCAACGTTCGGAGAGATACTCGAAATTACGGGTACTCTCCCGGCTTTCAACTGTTCGAGTACTGCAGCCGGGTCAACGTTGACTACTTCACCCACGTACCCGAGGTCGACTTCGTCGCCGTCCACTTCGAGAGTTTTTCGAGTTGCCGAAAATATCGCGCCATCATCACCACTAAAGCCGATCGCGAGGGGGCCGTGGCTATTAATCAAGGAAACCAACTCCGGGTTGATCTGTCCTTGTAAAACCATCCGAACAACGTTGATCGCTTCTTTGGTGGTGACACGAAAACCGCCACGGAACTGAGATTCAACACCGAGGCGGGTGAGCATTTCAGAGATCTGCGGACCGCCACCGTGGACCACAACGGGGTTCACGCCCACATAGCGCAAGTACGCGATGTCGGCAGCAAAAGCGGCTTGGAGCTCCTCGCTGATCATGGCGTTACCGCCAAATTTGATGACCACAATTTGGTCGTGGTGCTCCTTGACCCAAGGTAGCGATTCGACCAGTGTGGAGGCCGTCTTGCCGGCCTCGGCCGGAGAGAGTTGGCGATACGAAATATCAGTCATGATGAGTACGCACTATTCTCGTGAACATAAGCAT
>CAYFQJ010000090.1:4322-6080 GCA_964345205.1 uncultured Actinomyces sp.
GGTGGGGGGGGGGCGGTGGGCGGTGCGTGCTTGGAGGTGAATGAGTATCTCGGGGGCCCGTCCAGCCAGGTCAGCTTCAGTTCGAGGCCGATCCGGTTGTCCTTCGGAACAAACGCGGACCCCGTTGATCCAGACGTCGACGTTGTAAGGGTCGAACTCTGCGGTGGTGGTGCCGATAGCAGCCAGGATCCGTCCCCAGTTCGGGTCGTTGCCGAAGATTGCAGTTTTGAAGAGGTTGTTACGCGCCACCGACCGGCCAACCTCAAGAGCTTCATCCACTGTAACCGCCTGCTTAACCGTGATGGCGATGTCGTGGGTCGACCCTTCAGCATCGGCTAAGAGCTGTTTGGCCAGGTCTACACAGACGCCTGTGAGCGCGTCCGTGAATTCACTTTCTGTTGGTTGCGTTTGTGCGGCTCCTGAGACCATCAGGGTGACCTGGTCATTCGTTGACATACAGCCATCGGAGTCGAGGCGGTCGAAACTCAAGCTGACTGCTTCGCGAAGGGCCCGATCGGCAACTTCTGCGGTGAGTTGAGCGTCGGTAGTCAGTACCACCAGCATCGTGGCGAGGCCGGGCGCGAGCATTCCGGCTCCCTTCGCCATCCCCCCAATTCTCCAACCGTCACCCTGGTGAGTTGCCACTTTGGTGACAGTATCGGTCGTCATAATCGCTTTGGCCGCTGCCTCCCCACCGTCGGTGGTCGCACCGGCAACAGCTGTCGGCAAACCGTCGAGGATCGCACTGCGGAAGGTTTCATCTCCGGTCCCGATCAGACCGGTTGAGCAAACTTGGATCTCAGATGCGTTTGTGTCGAGCAATTCAGCACATTCTTGCGCTGTTAGCCGACTCGTTTCGTAACCAAAAGGACCGGTGAAGCAGTTCGCCCCACCAGAGTTCAGGACGATGGCTTTGATCCGCCCTCCACTGATGACCTCTTTGGACCAAATGATCGGGTTGGCTTGGGCTCGGTTCGAGGTGAAAACAGCCACCCCGACGTCCGAGGGGCCGTCGTTGATCACTACCGCAAGATCCAGCCGGGAATCGGATTTGATTCCAGCGTGGATCCCGTTTGCGCGAAATCCCAGAGGGAAAGTTACGGTCACGGTGCCACCCCGTTTGTTGTCAAGCCCGCAGCTTCGGGCAGTCCCAGAGCGATATTCGCCGATTGGACAGCCGCCCCGGCGGTTCCTTTAGTTAGATTGTCCAGAGCTGCCATAACAACGACTCTGTTCGCGGCTTCATCCAGGGTCACGCTAAGCAATAAAGTGTTGGCGCCCACGGTGCTGGCAGTGTTGGGATGTTGCCCTTCAGGCAGGACAATTACGAACTCTTCATCGCCGTAGGTTTCGACCCAGGCCGCCCGAAGCTGTTCCTCGGTGACGCCCGGCTTCACCGGTGCGCTGCACGCGGCGAGAATACCGCGCGGCATCGGCACCAAAATTGGGGTCATCGACACGGAGATCGATGAGTCGTAACCGACGGTTTCCCGCAGTGCCTGTTTGATCTCGGGGATGTGTCTGTGCGTTCCACCAACCGCATAGGGTGACGCTGCCCCCATGATTTCCGCTGCCAAAAGGTGAGTCTTTGCTGCCTTCCCGGCACCAGATGGACCAACTGCCAGCGTGGCAACGATGTCCGAGGGGTCAATCAGACCCGAGGCAACCCCGGGTGCTAAGGCGAGAGCAACTGTTGAGGCGTTGCATCCCGGTGCGGCGATACGTTTTGTCCCCAGCAGGTTGTTTCTTTGTTTCTGC
>CAYFQJ010000091.1:0-5972 GCA_964345205.1 uncultured Actinomyces sp.
GGGAACTCACACCGGTCAGCGGTGCTACCGCCAACCATGGGGCGTGTGCTGGGTCGGTGCAGACACTCGCGCAGAACGAAGACGGGGGTATTACGAGGATTAGCAGTAACCGCCGGATATTTACCGCCCACCAAAGAAAAGCCATTGGGGTTCGTGATGGGGGCTGCGTTATTCCGGGGTGCGAAATCCCCCAGGGGTGGTGCGAAATTCACCATGTGATTCCGCATTCCCGAGGGGGACCGACCAGCACCGACAACGGTGTGATGCTCTGCTGGTACCACCACCGTCACTTAGACGGATGGCAAATCAGCATGCAAAAAGGTGTGCCCAAAATTGGGTTACCTCCCTGGCTAGCAAGTATGGTTAGCCGCCCGCTGCCTTCCGCTGGGATCCATCAGCCCACCGGCCACTAAATCCTGCTTCAAATTGCGAGGCAGCGCGAAAGTAATGGTTTCGACCTGAGTGCGGACCTCTTCTAACTCGGGGAAACCTTTACTTTGTAGCCATTCGATTACGTCGTGGACCACAATTTCTGGCACCGACGCTCCTGAAGTGACCCCGACAGTCGACGCACCCACAAACCAGGCTGGGTCGAGCTCAGCGGCCGTGTCCACCCGGTAGGAACTGCCTGCGCCGTGATCCAGCGCGACCTCAACCAAACGCACAGAGTTCGAGGAGTTGGCGGAGCCGACCACTACCATCACGTCCACGCGGGGAGCGATGACTTTGACGGCCTCCTGGCGGTTCTGCGTGGCGTAGCAAATGTCGTCACTTGGGGGGTCTTGGAGTGCGGGGAACCGTTCCCGAAGGCGACGGACCGTTTCGAGGGTTTCATCGACGGACAGAGTGGTTTGCGAGATCCAGACAACCCGTTCGGGATCGCGAACCTGAACGTCGTCAACCTCATCGGGACTGCCAACAATCTGAATGTGTTCGGGAGCGTGACCAAAAGTACCTTCGACTTCTTCGTGGCCGACGTGTCCAACCAGAATGATGTCGAGGTCTTCCTGCGCGAAACGAGTCGCTTCACGGTGAACCTTAGTTACCAGTGGGCACGTGGCATCAATGGTCTGCAATTGTCGGGCCGCGGCGGCCTCGCGAACCTGTGGCGAAATTCCGTGCGCCGAGAAAACCACGTGAGCTCCCTCTGGGACCTCATCGGTCTCGTCAACAAATATGGCACCCCGATCAGAGAGGGTTTCAACCACAAATTTGTTGTGCACGATTTCTTTGCGCACGTAGATGGGAGCCCCGTGTAACTCGAGCGCCCTTTCCACAGCTTCAACAGCTCTATCGACACCAGCACAGTAACCACGCGGTGCGGCCAGCAAAATCCGTCCTGTATCCATAGGGCCAATGTACCTTGCTGGTCACCTGTACCCTAGGGGTGTGACTACTGCCAAACAACCGCTCGCCCCCATGGCCGCTCAAACCACCCCGGAAAACCCGTGGCCCATCGCTCTCCTCGCCCAAAAGGTACGGGAGTACGTAGGGAAAATGTCTTCCCTATGGGTTGAGGCGCAGGTTGTGGAGTACAACCCCCGTCCCGGAGCGCGGATGGCGTACTTCGTTGTGCGTGACATCAACGCCGATGCCTCGTTCAATGTGAAGGCCTACCCGAACGTTATCGACGCTGCCGGCGCCGGGTTCACGGCTGGGAGCAAAGTCGTTCTCCAGGTGAAACCGGACTTCTGGGAGGTGCGTGGGTCGCTTTCGCTCCACTGCAACAGGATAATTATCCAGGGGGAAGGACAACTCCTCGCCCAGCTGGACCAGCTCCGACGGAAACTCGCCAGCGAAGGACTCTTCAATAAACGGCGTGCCCTCCCCTTCATCCCCAAGAAGATTGGGCTCATCTGCGGACGCAACGCCAAAGCCAAAGAGGACGTTATCGTCAACGCTCAAGTGCGGTGGCCCGGAACTAATTTCGAGGTACGCGAAGTTGCCGTCCAAGGTGCGAACGCTGTCAAGGAAGTGAGCGCCGCCCTGAGGGAACTTGACGCGCATCCCGGTGTGGACGTCATCATCATTACCCGAGGTGGCGGGTCAGTCGAGGACCTCCTCCCCTTCTCTGACGAAAGCCTCGTGCGACTCGGAGCTGCAACCAAGACTCCCCTGATCTCTGCTATCGGGCACGAGGACGACGCTCCCCTTCTGGATCTCGTTGCCGACTATCGGGCCTCAACCCCGACTGATGCCGCACGGCATGTTGTTCCCGACTGGAACGACCTCAACGACGACCTCGTCGCCACCAAGACGCGCCTCCAAAGGGCGATACTGCGCCGGCTCACGCAGGAAAGGGAAAACCTGAACCTGTTAGCCGCCCTGTGCTCACCAGCCCCGGTGTCACCTTGCAGAACCGCCGCGCCGAACTGGAAGCCACGCAGATAAAGCTCCGTGCGATCGTGCAGCAGAAACTGGCACTGGAGACGAATCTGCTCGCCGAAGCGATCGCCACCCTTAAAGCCGTCTCGCCAGAAGCGACGCTGCAGCGAGGGTACGCGATCCTTAGGACTCCGGACCAGAAAATTGTTCGCACCACCGCTGACATTAAGAAGGGTGACTTGCTGGAAGGGGTCCTCAGTGAGGGAACCTTCGTCGCTCAGGTTGTCGGCACCAACTCGGAAGGGAAACTTCTCAATGACATACGAACAGGCTCGTGACGAGTTGCGACAAATCGTTGTCGCCCTCGAAAGTGGCTCCGCTCCCCTAGAGGAAACCCTCAAACTGTGGAAACGCGGCGAAGAGCTAGCCAAGCACTGCCAAAAGATTCTCGATGACGCCCAAAAGCTAGTCGAAAATTAGAGGCCGCGGCGGCGCTCCCGTTGGGTATATGAACGCAAGGCGCGCAAAAAGTCGACGCGGCGGAAATCCGGCCAGTACGTTTCACAGAAGTAGTACTCAGAGTGGGCCGACTGCCAGATCATGAACCCGCTGAGTCGCTGCTCGCCCGAGGTGCGGATCACCAGATCGGGGTCGGGGAGGCCGCGAGTGTAAAGATGCTCCGAGATGCTCTCGTCAGAGAGCTCAGTGGCCACGTCCCCCAATGAACGGCCCTTTTCGTCGGCGGAACGCAGAAAAGCGCGGACCGCTTCGACGACCTCCTGGCGTCCTCCGTAGCCGACCGCCACGTTGACAACCATTCCGTTGCCTCCCGAGGCCGCCACCAAACGCTTCGAAAAGTTTTCGGGGACCAGAGAGAGATCGCCAACAATACGAATGTTCCAACGTTCCTGCGCGGAAAGTTTCTCGACTGTGGACGTAATAATTTCGAGTAACTCAGCGAGCTCGCCCTGGTCGCGCAGCAAATTGTCTGTCGAGAGCATCCACAGCGTCACGACTTGGACGTCCATTTCCTCGGACCAGCCCAGCAGGTCCGTGATGCGGTTGGCGCCCTCCTGGTGTCCCTCACTCGGAGTTGACCCGACGGCCTTCGCCCAGCGGCGGTTGCCGTCCAAAATTACTGCTACGTGGCACGGCAGAATGCCCCCACGCAACGCCCTCTGCAGACGGCGTTCATACAGTCCATACAGCAAATTTTTCATTGAGCACCATACTACAGAAAAATGAACTTACGGTAGCGTAGAGTACGACAGTTAGAGGAGGCCCAATGCCCATCGCATCCCGCCACCCCATCCCGGGCAAACCGCACACACGCAAACCGAAAATGCGCGGATGGATTCACTTCGCTGCGGCCCCACTGTCATTGGCGGCATCTATTGTACTTCTGGTGCTCGCACCCACTACCGCCACAAAATGGGCGAGTGCGGTTTACCTGGCGTCCTCGTTCGTCCTATTTGGCGTTTCGGCGCTCTACCACCTTTTCTACTGGAGCCCACGCGCGGAACTGATCCTCAAACGCATGGACCATTCGAATATTTTCCTTCTCATCGCGGGGACGTACACGCCGCTCTCCATCGGTCTTCTTCCCACTAGGGACGCGACGGTAATTTTGAGCATCGTCTGGGGTGGCGCCATCCTAGGGATCGCGATCAACCTGCTGTGGGCCAAGGCCCCCCGATGGCTCTCAACGCTGATTTACGTCATCCTCGGGTGGACCGCGATCTGGTACCTGCCAGTCTTTTGGCGCACAGGGGGCCCCGCGGTGGTCATCCTCATGGTCGTCGGTGGCGTTCTCTACACGATCGGGGCGGTTGTCTACGCCCTCAAACGGCCCAATTTCTTCCCCAGATGGTTCGGATTCCACGAAATTTTCCACGCTTTCACGGTTTTGGCGTGGGCCGCACAATGTGTCGCTGCCTATCTGGCAGTGTTGGAGTAGGATACCTTCCATGAGTACGTGGCTAACGCAAACACAATACGATGCCCTCCTAGCTGAGCTTAAAGAGCGGACCGAACAGACTCGTCCCGAAATTGCGCGACGCATTGAAGCTGCGCGCCAAGAAGGCGACCTCAAAGAAAACGGCGGATATCAGGCCGCGCGCGAAGACCAGTCGATGAACGAAATGCGGATCCTGCAGCTGGAGGATCTAATTAAGAATTCGCACGTCGGGGAAATGCCCACCGACGACGGAATTGTCGAGCCAGGAATGGTCGTCACCGCCAAGATGTTCGGTCAGGAAGAAAAGTTCCTGCTGGGCACACGGGAGGCCGGCGCCGAACTGGGCATTACTGTGTATTCCCCCGACGCTCCCCTAGGGAAGGCCCTTATCGGGGCATCAAGGGGCGACACCGTCAGCTACAGCACCCCCAAGGGCAACAAAATCGACGTGGAAATTATCGACGCCGTACCTTTTTCGGGTTAGCGTACGACGCTTCGATCTGCGCCGATAGCGTCCCAGGTGCTCCACCGGGACGTTTCTTGTCTGTCGCCAGCCAGGGCAGTGGGTCGTGGCCGTGCCAATAGAGCATCACGACGTTAATGAACGCGACAATAGGTACCGCAAAAATCGCGCCCGAAATTCCGCTGACAACGCCACCTACGGCGACCGCGAGAACCACGGCAACGGGATGCAACGAGACCGCTTGGGACATTAGCCAAGGTTGGAGGACGTTACCTTCAATTTGTTGGACCGCCAAGACGATCACCAGCATGATGATTGCACTTGTCAAACCGTTGTTGACCAGTGCAATGAAGATTGCCACGCCGCCCGTGACGAAGGCACCCACGATGGGAATGAACGAGCCGAAGAACACGAGCACCATGATTGGTATCGCCAGCGGGACCCCCAGAATTAGTGCGCCTAACCCGATACCGATGGCATCGATTGCGGCCACCTGGGATTGCGTCCGCACGTAGTTAGTCAACGTAACCCAGCCGCGGATGGCGGCCTCGTCGACGGGGACTCGACTGGCTTTAGGTAGGCAACGCACAAACCAGACCCACATTGAGCGTCCGTCCCGCAGGAAGAAGAACAGGGCAAATATCGCGATGAGTGCGGAACTGATCCAGCCGGCTGCCCCCGAAGCGACGGCCCAGGCGCCGGAAGCGATGGTTCCGGAGTGCTCACGGAAAAAAGCCAGCATATCGGTTTGGAAGTCGTTGACGAACTCGGAGAACTCGACAGATTCGGACCCTAACGGACCGGTAGCGATCCAGTTGAGGGCCTGGTCCATCCCCTCCAGGGTTTCGGTTACCAAAGGGCCGCTCTTACGGATAAGTTGGTCAACCGCTAAAGCCAGCAGCCCTCCGACCAGTACGGCTCCAACCAGTAAGCCCACTGCGGCTGCAGCGGACTTCCCCCACCCCAGGCGGCGTTTCAGCCACCCCACCAGAGGGGTCAACAACACTGCGAGGAGCAGGGCAACAGCCAGGGCGATGATGATGCTGCGGACGGGCCGCAAGATCCAGCCGCAAACACCTACAGCGGCAACGACGACAACGAAACGCCAAGCCCAGTCGGCACTGACTCGTAAAGCGGTACTAACCATGTTCGACCTCCGCCTCCTACAATAGTGTCAGGAGGGAAGATAATGTTCATTTATTTAGCGGGTGGATGCTTTTGGGGGAT